>JANNEJ010000785.1:0-2313 GCA_031378585.1 Acidobacteriota bacterium
GAGCTTTCACGACGCCGGCGCGTCGTTTGCGACCATCGATGTACTGCGCAAGATGGTCGAGGCCGGCGAGATGCCCCTGCGCCTCTTTGTGATGATCGCCGAGTCGAACGACGCACTCCGCGCGCGCCTCTCCGAGTACAAGATCGTGGGCGCGGGCAATCACCACCTGACGGTACGCGCTATCAAGCGGGTGATGGACGGGGCCCTCGGCTCGCGGGGCGCCTGGCTGCTCGAGCCCTATACGGACCTGCCGTCGTCGAGCGGTCTCAACACCGAAACCGCGGCAACCGTCGCCATCACGGCCGGCCTGGCCGCCGAGCACGGCTTCCAGCTCGCTGTGCACGCCATCGGCGATCGGGCCAACCGCGAGGTGCTGGACCTGTTCGAGCAGGGGTTCCCGACCGCAGACCGGCTGCGCGAGGCGCGCTGGCGTATCGAGCACGCCCAGCACATCGACCCGCACGACATCCCGCGGTTCGCCCGCCTCGGTGTGATCGCGTCGATGCAAGGAGTGCACCCCTCGTCGGACGCGCCCTTCGTGGTCGACCGCCTGGGGGACACGCGTGCCCGCACCGGCGCGTATGCGTGGCGCAGCCTGCTCGACGCGGGGGCGGTCGTGACCAACGGCACCGACACGCCCGTCGAGGACATCGATCCGATCCGCACCTTCTATGGGTCGGTCACGCGGCAGCCAGCCACCGGGCCAGCCTTCTTCCCCGAGCAGCGGATGACTCGCGACGAGGCCCTGCGCGCGTACACCTGGAACAACGCCTACGCCGCCTTCGAGGACGACCTCAAGGGGTCGCTGGCGCCTGGCAAGCTCGCGGACGTGACGGTGTTGTCGCGCGACATCATGACCATCCCTTCGGCGGAGATCCTCGGCACGCGCGTGGAGTACACGATTGTGGGCGGCAAGGTGCTCTACACTGCCCCGCCCGCGTCGGATGTGAAGCGGTAGGTCGTCACTTCGCCGGCAGCTTGGCCTTCAGCTCCTCCACCCAGTTGAGGACGACGACCATCGTCGGCGCCTGCGCGGCGGCCGCCTCCTTGATCATCAGGAACCGCTGGCCGTCGGGGGAGACGTCGTAAGTGCGAGCGAGCACCCCGCCGCGGAGATACACCGTCTTGAACAGGGTGGTCGCGGTGCCGGCGCTGAAGGTTGACGTCGTCTGGACCGGGACGCGGGTCATCGCCCCGGCGCTATCGAGATAGAACAGTTCAGTGCCGTTCCGCGCCCACAGCGGGCGGGTGCCGCCGCTCGGCGAGACCATCCAGTTCCCACCGTCCACATTCGGGAACGGCCGCACGAAGATCTCGTCGCGGCCCGACGCGTTTGACTGAAACGCCAGCCAGCGCCCGTCGGGCGACAGCTCGCCGTTCTGCTCGTTGAACGGCGTCTGCAGCAGGGGCTCGGTCTGGCGTGGCGGGGTCCCCGGCGAGGGCGACGGGCTGGTCCCCGGCGACGTCGAAGGATCCAGGCGAAGCACCCGCAAATCGTAGCCCGTCGTGGGCACGGCTTCCCGGACGATCAGCCGCGTGCCATCGGGCAAGATCGACATCGGCGCCTGGGCGCTGGGACTCGTGGTCAGGCGCTCGGCGGTCCCGGTGTTGTTCGCCGCTTGCCAGAACAGACTCTCGCTACCCGCGCTCCCCGACGCGTAGATCACGCGCCGGCTGTCCGGCGTCTACACCGGGATCACATCGGTGGCGGGGGCATCGGTCTGCCGCGTCGGTGTCTCGCGCGCGAGACTCCCGATCCAGATGTCCTGCTGCTGATCGCGAATGTCGAGCGCCACCCGCGTGCCGTCGGGCGAGAGGCGCGGCATGACGTAGTTGCGTGGCGGCGCGGCCGCCAGGGGCGCCTCGTGGCCGTGCCGCGTGACCCACACGAGCGACCGCGTGCCCCCCGTCGCCCCCCCGGGGACATACACGAGCGCGCCCGACCGCGAGACGCTGAACTCGGCGGCCCCGGTCCCCAGCGTCGTCACCGCCTCGACGACGGGCACCGGGTCGCTCCCGACGGTGAGCGCGCCCGCATCGAACCGCACCGCGCGCAGCGTGCCCGCGACCGCGTAGACCAGATAGCCGGGCGCGACATACTCGGCCTGGCTCCCGCCGCGGATCAGCGTCGTGGTCTGGCCGGTCGTGAGATCCCGCACCGCGACCTGCGCGGTCTCGATCGCGCCGCCCGACGAGGTGATGGTGAACAGCACGGACCGCCCGTTTGGCAGAATGGACGGGAACCAATGGTCCCCCTCGCCCTGCGCGGCATCGGGGGTGGTGAGGACGCTCGGCGTCCCGCCCCCGGCGGCG
>JANNEJ010000868.1:0-2860 GCA_031378585.1 Acidobacteriota bacterium
GCGCCGGCTACGGTCTCGTGTGGATCGACCTGACGGGTATCACCTCACCGTTTACGACCCCCGCCTTTCCGTTCGTGCAGACCGTGTCGCAGCGCACGCTCGACAGCCTCACGCCGGCCTTCGTGCTGGCCGATGGCCCACGCGTGGACGCGATTCCGCTTACGCCGGCAGCCGGTCTGGGCCAGGGCGTGTTCGCGGTGGACCGCGACCTGGGCTCCGGCTACGTGCAGCAGTGGCATGCGTCGGTTCAGCGCGACCTGACCTCGCGCCTCTCGGTGCAGGTGGCGTACGTGGGCTCGAAGGTCACGCGCGTGGGCATTCCAGACACGAACCTGAACCAGCTCTCGGTCGACCAGCTCGCGCTCGGGTCCGCGCTGCTCGAGCGCGTGCCGAATCCGTACGTCGGCCAGATCCCGCAATCCTCGTCCCTGGGCGAGCCGACGATTCCCGTGGCGCAGCTATTGAAGCCGTACCCGAAGTACACGACCGTGAGCCGCTATCGCAACAACGTGGGCACGTCGTTCTATCAGGGCGCCTACGTGAGGCTGGAGCAACGGGTGGCGAGCGGGCTCTCGTATCTGGTCAGCTACACGCGGTCGACCTTGCGCGACGACGCGTCGTCGGTCTTCGACGGGTCGGTGCTGACGGGGCCGGTAGTCAACACCCCGGTCGCCGACAGCTTCAATCGTCGTCTCGAGCGGGACTATTCAACCGGCGACATCCCCCATGTGCTCGTGGCGTCGGCCGTGTGGGACCTGCCGGTTGGCGCTGGCCGGGCGCGGCGGGTGCCCGGCCGGCTCGGCGCGATCGTCAACGACTGGAGCGCCGCCGGGGTGCTCACACTGCAATCGGGCATGCCCGTGGCGGTCACGCAGGCCACCAACACCAACGCCTTTGCCGGCTTCGGGACGCAGCGTCCCAATCTGGTTGGCGATCCAACGCTCCCGACGCGGGAGCAGTCCCCGAGCCGCTGGTTCAACACCGCCGCGTTCGCCGCGGCGCCGCAGTTCACACTGGGGTCTGGTTCCCGCAATCCCGTGCGCGGCCCGGGCTACCTGAACCTCGATCTCGCCATCACGCGGCGGGTGCCGTTACGCGGCGCCGCGGCCCTCGAATTGCGCGTGGAGGTCTTCAACGCCACCAACACGCCGGCGTTCGGCGCGCCCAATGGCGTGTTCGGTTCTGCCGCCTTCGGTACGATCACGACCGCCGGGGATCCCCGCGTGATCCAGCTGGCTGCGAAGGTGAACTTCTAGCCGCGCGCTGGTTTCATGGCATCATCGGAGGCACTGCGCCTGCGCGGACTGAGCCGCAGGGGTCTGACCCCGATTTCGAGTACATCCATGGCCACCACGAACGACGCACGATTCACCTGGAGCGACCCGCTGCTCCTCGACCAGCAACTCACCAGCGAAGAGCGCATGGTGCGCGAGACCGCCCGGGCCTACTGCCAGGACAAGCTGGCGCCGCGCGTGCTCGAGATGTTCCGCCACGAGAAGCCCGACCCGTCGATCTTCAGGGAGCTGGGCGCGCTCGACATGCTGGGCATCGTGATTCCCGAGGCCTACGGCGGCGCGGGGTTGAACTACGTGAGCTACGGCCTGGTGGCGCGCGAAGTGGAGCGGGTGGACTCGGGCTTCCGCTCGATGATGAGCGTGCAGAGTTCGCTCGTGATGGTGCCCATTCACGAGTTCGGCACCGAGGCGCAAAAGCGGAAGTATCTGCCCAAGCTGGCCACCGGCGAATGGATCGGCTGCTTCGGCCTGACCGAACCGAACTCGGGATCCGACCCCGGCAGCATGACCACGCGCGCCGTGGCGGTGGACGGCGGCTACGCGCTGACCGGCAACAAGGCGTGGATCTCGAACAGCCCGATTGCCGACGTGTTCATCGTGTGGGCCAAGGACGACCACGACACGATCCGCGGCTTCGTGCTCGACAAGGGCATGAAGGGCCTGTCGGCGCCGCCCACGCACGGCAAGGTGGGCCTGCGCACCAGCCTCACCGGCGAGGTCGTGATGGACCAGGTGTTCTGCCCCGAAGAGAACGCCTTCCCCGATGTGCGCGGACTCAAGGGGCCGTTCACCTGCCTCAACAGCGCGCGCTACGGCATTGCCTGGGGCGCGCTCGGCGCGGCCGAGGACTGCTGGTTCCGGGCGCGCGACTACGTGATGGACCGCAGGCAGTTCGGGCGGCCACTGGCGGCCAACCAGTTGATTCAGAAGAAGCTCGCCGACATGCAGACCGAGATCACGCTGGGTCTGCAGGCGGTACTGCGTCTGGGCCGCATGAAGGACGAGGGCACGGCGGCGCCCGAGATCACGTCGCTGCTCAAGCGCAACTCGTGCGGCAAGGCGCTCGACATCGCGCGCCTGGCGCGCGACATGATGGGCGGCAACGGCATCGTCGACGAGTTCGGCGTGATCCGGCACCTGGTGAACCTGGAAGTCGTGAACACCTACGAAGGCACGCACGACATTCATGCGCTCATCCTGGGCCGCGCGCAGACCGGCATCGCCGCCTTCAGCAACTGACGTCACGCCTGCTGCATCCTGTCTTGTGACTCCGCGCCGGCGGTGCTAAGGTCGGGTGCACGATGACCTGCCTTCGAGTCGGAATCGCCCTGGTGGCGGCGTGTGCGGGCCTGCCGGCCGTGCCCGCGCACGCCCAATCCGCCCCCGCGACGCCTGCGGTCACCTTCACTGAACACGTCGCGCCCATTCTGTTTGCGCGCTGCATCTCGTGCCATCGCACCGGCGAGATGGGCCCGATGTCGCTTACGACCTTCGCCGAAACGCGACCCTGGGCGCGGGCGATTCGCACAGCGGTGCTGTCGCGGGCCATGCCGCCGTGGGGCGCC
>JANNEJ010000844.1:0-2933 GCA_031378585.1 Acidobacteriota bacterium
GGCCTGGCCTCGCGCGGCTTCGAGCTCGTGTCCACCGGCGGCACCGCGACGGCGCTCGTGGCCGCTGGCTTGAACGTGACCAACGTGTCGGCCGTCACCGGTTTCCCGGAAATGATGGACGGCCGCGTGAAGACCCTGCACCCCGCCATCCACGGCGGCATCCTGGCGCG
This sequence comes from Acidobacteriota bacterium, assembly GCA_031378585.1. GTDB lineage: Bacteria > Acidobacteriota > Vicinamibacteria > Vicinamibacterales > UBA2999 > CADEFD01. Next base: position 171 of record JANNEJ010000844.1, read on the forward strand.
GCGGCACGACGCGCACGATCTGGCAGCGGCCGCCGGGGCCGGCATTGGCCTCATCGATGTGGTGGTGGTGAACCTGTATCCGTTCGCCCGAACGGCGGCAAATCCTGCTGCCACCTTTGACGAGCTCATCGAGCACATCGACATCGGCGGGCCGAGCATGGTGCGCGCCGCCGCTAAGAACTTCCGCGACGTGGTCGTCGTGGTCGACCCCGCCGACTACGGTGCCGTCCTGACGGCCCTTGACGACGGCGGTCCATCGCAGGCGCAGAGGTTCGACCTCGCGCGGCGGGCGATCGCCCACACGGCGGCCTACGACACCACCATCGCGGAGGTGCTCGAGACGATACGCTTTGAGGGTGACACGCCGTCGCGCGGCCCGGCCCTGCTGGCGCCGGCCCGCCTGGTGGTCCACGCCGCCAAGGTGCGCGACCTGCGCTACGGCGAGAATCCGCACCAGCCAGCGAGCTGGTATGCGGTGGGCGCCGGCGAAGGACTCGGCCGTCCCGCCGTCATCCAGGGCAAGGAGCTCTCGTACACGAACCTGCTCGACCTCGACGCCGCGGCCCGCATTGCCCTCGAGTTCGACGAGCCGGCGGCCGTGGTCATCAAGCACACCAACCCGTGCGGCGTGGCCACCGGGGCGGACGTCGCAGAGGCGTATGTCCGCGCGCGCGAGGCCGATCCGCTCTCGGCGTTCGGCGGCATCGTCGGGCTGAATCGAACCATCGACGTGGCCACGGCCAGCGTGCTCGTTGCGACGTTCATCGAAGCGGTAGTGGCGCCTGCTGTCGACGACGACGCGCGCGCCGTCCTGGCCACGAAGACCAACCTGCGTGTGGTTGTCGCGGCCACACAGATGTTTGCCGGCCACGTGGCGCCGGCGCTTGGCCGCGAGGTGCGCTCGGTGCTGGGCGGGTTGCTCGTGCAGCAGCGCGACGCCGTCGATGAGGCGCGCGAGAAGTGGCCCTCGGAGGCCGTGCGCGTCGTCAGCCAGCGTCCGCCGACCCCGGCCGAATGGGAGGCGCTGCGCTTTGCCTGGCGGGTGGCGGCGCACGTGAAGTCGAACACCGTGCTCTTTGCCGATCGCGACCGCACGCGCGCGATCGGCGCCGGGCAGATGAGCCGCGTCGACGCGGTGCGCGTGGCCACGATGAAGGCCAGCGGATGGCAGATCGAGGCGGGCACACGACCGCTGGCAGGCACCGTCGCAGCGTCTGACGCGTTCTTTCCGTTCCGTGACGGACTCGACGCGGTGGCAGCGGCAGGCGCCACCGCGGTCGTGCACCCGGGTGGCTCGGTCCGCGACGCCGAAGTGATCGCGGCGGCCGACGAGCACGGCATGGCCATGGTGCTCACCGGGCGCCGTCACTTCCGGCACTGACGGCTGACAATTGACGGCGGGCTAGAACCGCGCGCGCAGCTCGTCGCTGGTGACGACTGCCGTGCCGAACCTGGTGACCACGATGCCCGCCGCCTCGTTGGCGAGTCGCGCGGCCTCGGCCGAGGTGGCGCCACAGGCCATGGCCGCGGTGAGCGTGGCCACGACCGTGTCGCCGGCGCCAGTGACATCCGAGACTTCGCGCGCGGTGGCCGGCAGGTGGCCTTCGTGCTGCAGGTGCGAAAGCCACAAGCCGTGCTCTCCCCAGGTGACGAGCACACCCTCCACTTTCAGCGTCTCGCACAGACCGCGCGCGGCGCGGCGCGCGTCTTCAGCCGTGCGGATGCGCACGAGGCTGGCGCTCTCCGCTTCGTGGTGGTTCGGCGTCAGCAGTGTGGCGCCGGCGTACATCGTCATGTGCGGCACCTTCGGATCGACCAGCACGGGAATGCCGCGTCGCCGCCCCGTGGCGACCACATGGGCCATCACGCGGCGCGTCACGACGCCCTTCAGGTAGTCGGACACCACGATCGCATGCGCGTCGGCCGTCACGTGTTCAAGACGCGCCACCAGCGCGTCTTCGACGTCGCCGGCGACGGCGTCCGTACGTTCGACGTCGATGCGCGCTACTTGCTGGTTCCGCGTCGTGGCCAGACGTGTCTTCCGGGTCGTGGGCCGCGTGGGGTCCACGATAAGGCCAGTCGGTGGGACGCCTCGCGCCTCGAGCAGTCCGCGCATGTCGGCTCCCGCCGCGTCGTCGCCCACGACCCCCACGAGCGAGACGGCGGTGCCGAGCGACCGCAGGTTGTGGGCCACGTTGGCGGCGCCGCCGGGCAGATTGAACTCGCGTTCGAACTCCACGATCGGTACCGGTGCCTCGGGCGAAATGCGGGTGACCCGGCCGATCATGAAGTGGTCGAGCATCACGTCGCCCACCACCACGACCCGGGCGTGAGGCATGCGGTCGAGAATTGCCAGGGCGCGCGGCCGCGGCAGCGAAGGCAGCTCGGGGGCGAGGGTCATGGCAAGCCGCCGTCGCGGTCGACGGCAAAGGGCAGGGTCACGAGCACGAGAAACAGCATCAGGAACTCCGAGTCACCGAAGTTGTATTCGAAGAGGCCCGCCGCCAGCATCGCGGCAACGGCCGCCAGCCCGCCCGCGGCCAGTGCGGGTTGCCGCGTGTGCCGAAGCCGTCGCCACGTCCCTCTTGTCACTGACGTGATGAACCAGGCCCACGCCGCGAGCGCGGGCAGGCCACGTTCGGCCGCAATCTGCATCGGCACGTTGTGCAGGTGCGGATTGTTGGCCTGCACGGCCCACGGCACGCGGTAGCGCGGATACACGTGCGTGATCATGTCGGGACCAACGCCGGTGAGCGGATGGTC
>JANNEJ010000884.1:0-2236 GCA_031378585.1 Acidobacteriota bacterium
GGAAGATGATGCCCTCGCTCGTCGCGTCGAGGCTGTGGCCCGCGCGTCCGATGCGCTGCAGCCCGCTGGCTACCGACGGCGGCGCTTCGATCTGGAAGACCAGATCGATGGCACCCATGTCGATGCCGAGTTCGAGCGACGAGGTGGCGACGAGCGCCCGAAGGCGTCCCGCCTTCAGCAAGTCCTCGATCTCGGTGCGCTGCCCCCGCGCCAGCGACCCGTGGTGCGCGCGCACGAGCGGCCCACCGGCCAGTTCGTTCAGCGCCCCGGCCAGCCGCTCGGCCAGCCGGCGGCTGTTCACGAAGATCAGGGTGGACCGGTGCGCGTGCACGAGCTCGAGCAGGCGCGGATGAATCGACGTCCAGATCGTCTGCACCGGCGGCGCCTTGGGCACCGGGCCGCTCGGATGCGCCAATGGCTGCCCGACCTTGGCCATGTCGGCGATGGGCACGTCCACGGTGAGCGCGAGTGCCTTTGGCTCCCGCGCATCCACGATCGTGACGGCGCGGGGTGCGGCGCCGTCGTCGACGGCGAACTCCGCGTGGAGCGACGAGGCGGGGTCTGCGGCGCCACGCGCCGGGCTGCGGCGGCGTGCCGATGCCGGCGACGTGCCACCGAGAAAACGCGCGATCTCGTCGAGATTGCGCTGCGTGGCCGAGAGGCCAAGGCGCTGCAACGGCCGCCCGGTCAGCCGCGCCAGCCGCTCGAGCGAGAGCGCCATGTGCGCGCCACGCTTGGTCGACACGAGCGCGTGGATTTCGTCGACGATCACCGTGTCGACCGAGCGCTGGCGCTCGCGCGCGTTCGACGTCAGCAGCAGGAAGAGCGACTCGGGTGTCGTGATGAGGATGTCGGCCGGGTCGCGTTGGAAGCGCGCGCGCTCGTTGGGGGGCGTGTCGCCGGTGCGAATGGCCAGTGCGGGGGTATGGAACGGGGTGCGCGCGTCAGTGGCGATATGGGCGATGCCGGCCAGCGGCGCCCGGAGGTTGCGTTCCACGTCCACGGCCAGCGCCTTGAGTGGCGACAGGTAGAGCACGCGACACCGGGCGTCTGGCGCCGGCACGGGCGAGAACATCAGGCGGTCGAGACACCACAGGAACGCGGTCAGCGTCTTGCCGGTGCCGGTCGGCGCAAGGATCAACGCGGAGTCGCCCCGTGCGATGACGGGCCAGCCCTGGCGCTGCGGCCGCGTGGGCCGGTCGAACGCCGACGCGAACCACTCCGCCACGGGCGGGTGGAAGAGGCGCAGGACGTTCGGGGGCATCACCCGCTATAATGGCTCGGATGTTCGTGCCAGCACCGGTTGTGACGGTTGGCGCGATCGCCGAAAGGTCCGACCAAACTCATGGGTGACGCTGCCGAAGGTCTGATTGACGCCGATCTCCGTATTCAGGAGCGGATGGAAGAGCTCGAACAGGAGCGCAAGGCCGCTCGCAAGACCGGTCCAACGAAGGATCCCGTGAAGGTGCGCGAACTCGAGTCGTGCCGTCTCGCCTCGATCGAGATGTCCCGCCAACTCGAACTCACCACCCACCCCGTCCGTCGCGAGCAGATCGTGCTTGCCGTGGCCGAACTCAACCGCCGGATGACGGCCCTGGCCTAAGACACCCCCTCCCTGCGACGCCGGCCGGCGCACGCGCGTCGGTTCCGCGTCGGCGGCCGTCGCGATCGCCGTCAGCGACGGTCGCCGCGCACCACGTCGGGCTCCGCGACGCCAGACGGCGCGAGCAGCGACGCCAGTTTCTCATCGCCCTCGTCGACCAGATGGCGCGGCAACGCCACCGCGGGCGTCGGGCGAAGGGCCGCCCGCGCCAGCAGTGGGACGTACGCGTCCGCCATGGCCTCGAGCGTGTGATGCGCCTGCCAGTACCGCCGCGCGGCCGCGCCGAGCTTCATGCGCCGCTCCGGACTTCTCGCCAGCGTGTCGAGCGCACGGATGAGCGCCTGCCGCTCGTCGAGCACCGGGACGGCCAGCGCCACCGGCGCCTGCCCCGATGGCCCGAGCGGCTGCCAGTTGCGCGGGTCAACTACTGGCAATTCGGGCTGATGACTGAGCTCGGTGATGATTGTGGCGCGGCCGGCCGCGATCGCCCGCAACCATGAGGCCGACGTCTCGCCGTTTGTGGGCCACCGCAGACACGCGCACATGTCTGCCGCGGCCATGTGCGCGGGCAGTTCTTCGTCGGGCACGAACCCGGTCACGCAGACGCGCTCGGCCAGGCCGCGAGAGGCGGCG
>JANNEJ010000886.1:0-7362 GCA_031378585.1 Acidobacteriota bacterium
GATCCGCGGGTGGACGCACACCTGCCTTGAAATCTACGGCGAGTTGGCCGTGAAGAATCCCGGGTTCCTACGACAGTTCGACGGAGACGATGATGAAGCACCTCAACGCCATTAATCGCAAGGCCGCGCTCGTTGTGAAGAGCACTGAAGCCGACGTGGTTGCGCTGCAAGGCGGCGGTCCGCCCCAGCAGCCCGAGAAGCCGCACATTCCGCCGGGCTGCTCGACGGTGTTCTCGCCGGGATGGGAAGCCGATCATGCCGGCGGCACGGCGGGGCTCTGCTCGCCGGTCGAACGCGACCTGTTCGACTGCCACATGGGCTGCTTCTGGCCCGCGCAGGTGCCCGATCAGCTCAACCACGCGCCCGACTGGACGGCCAAATGCGCCGTGGCCCAGAAGGACTGGCGCAAGATCGACCTGGTGTTTCCAGGATGAGGTCTCTCATGCGACCCGTCGTGGCCGCGTCGGCCATTCTTGGAGTCACCGTGCTGGTGTCCCCGGTGCTGTTGGGCCAGTCCAAGGGCGCGGCCAAGCCTCTGGCCATGAATGGCGGCAACGGCAAGCTCTACATCGGCACATACAAGGGAGAGGTCGAGGTCTACGACGAGACCACCGAGAAGCTGGTCGAGACGATCAAGCTCAAGACCATTCCCCGCTCGATCACGCCGTCACCCGACCGGACGCGTTTCTACGCGCTCGACTCGCGCTTCGAACAGATCGAAGTCGTGGACATGGCCACGCGCAAGACCGTCGACACCTTCAAGCTGACCGTCGGCAACAAACACGTGCGCGTGCTGAACGTGCAACCCGACCCGGCCAACACGTTCCTGATCCTGCTGTACCGCACGGCCACCAAGCTCATCGACCGCTGGGACATCGGGCCGACGGTGATCCAGAAGTACGACCTGGCGTCGCATCAGTTCGGGCAGGTCATCCCGTGGCCACGCGGCGACGAGCGCGAGACGATCAACATGCGGATCGGCCCCGACGGCAAGAACCTGTTCATCTTCGGCGAAGAAGTGACGGTGCTCGAAACCACGAACTTCACCGAAGTCGAGTCCTGGCCCTTCAGCCAGTCGACCGAGACGGGCCTGGGCCGCATCAACCTGGGGCCGGTGCACGATTTCAACGACCCGCCCGGCATGTTCACCGGCTTGTTCACGATGCAGGACCCAGCGCGGGCGCGCCGCCTCATGGGCATCGGCCGCGTGGACCTGAACGCGCGGAAGCTCGACTTCCAACCCATCGGTCCCGCAGCCAACGTCGCGCCGTTTGCCAAGTCGCCAGACGGCAAGCGGGGCTACGGCATCACGCAGGAAACCGACAACTACGAGTTCTGGACCTTCGACCTCGAGAACAACAAGGTGCTGATGCGTACCAAGTTCGAAGGCCGGCCGCGTCTGGGCATCCGGGTGAGCACCAACGGCAAGCTCTTTTACGTATACGTCGCCGGTGCCACGCTCGATGTCTACGAGGCGGCCACGCACAAGTACCTGCGCACCATCTGGCTGGGCGGCGACCAGACGACCGATCTCTACGTCGTGCCAGGCTCGGCGCCAGTCACGGCGACGGCGGCCCGGCAATGACCGGGGCTAGGGGCTAGGGGCTAGGGGCTGGGGCGTGACCGTGTCGCGCATCGCATCGCCGCGACTGCGGCGATGCACCCGCCCCGCTCTTCGGACCCGAGTCACGGCGTGAACGACACTCGACCCACCCTCCAGTCCACAGACCCGAGCGCCCAAGTCCGCCCCAGCCCCCAGTCCCCAGCCCCCAGTCCCCAGCCCAACCTGCGCCGGGCGTTTGCGTTTCTGGTGCCGTATTGGCGCCGGCTGTCGCTCGTAATGGCCATCAGCCTGGTCAGCACGGGGCTGTCGCTCGTGTCGCCCTACCTGTCGAAGGATCTCGTCGACCGCGCCCTCATCGGCCGCGACGTGGCCGCGCTGTGGCGCATCGTGGGCTTGTTCGCGCTGCTCGGCCTGGCCGGCTACGTGCTGAACGTGGTGAGCGGTCTGCGCTACACGCGCGTGTCGGCGGCGATCCTGTTCGACATGCGGCTGGCGGTCTACAGCCATCTACAGCAACTGTCGCCGCGCTTTTACGCGCGCACCCGCCTGGGCGACATCGTGTCGCGCATCAACAGCGACATCGGCGAGATTCAGCGCGTGGCCGCGGAGGCCGCCCTGGCATGGGTCGGGAACGTGCTCTTCCTGGTGGGCTGCGTCGCGATGCTCGTGTGGCTCGACTGGAAGCTGGCGGTGCTCACAGCGGCCGTGATGCCGCTTAGTCTGTGGATGCTCGTGCGCTACCGCGCCCGGCTGGAGGCGCGCGTGGCCGACCTGCGACAACGCAGCGCAGACATCGGCAGCTTCCTCATCGAGACGCTGCAGGCCTCGACGCTCATCGTGACGTCGAACGCGCAAGACCGCGAGCGCGGCCGCTTCGCGCGGCTGAACGACAGTTTCGTCGACGCGCTCATGGGCATGCAGCGGCTGACGTATCTGGCCGGAGGCCTGCCTGGGCTGATCGTGTCGCTGGGCGCGTCGGCGGTGTTCCTCTACGGCGGATCGCGCGTGGTGGACGGCACACTCACGCTCGGCACATTCGCGGCGTTCATCGCGTATCAGTCGCGGGTCAACGCGCCCGTGCAGGCCCTGATGGGGCTCTACACGTCGCTCGCCACGGCCAAGGTGTCGTGGCGGCGCGTGCTGGAGCTGCTCGATGCGCCACTCGACGTGCGGGAGGCGCCAGAGGCGACAGCCCTCTCGCACGTGCGCGGCGAGATCGAGTTCGATCGCGTGTCGCTCGGCACCGAACGCGGCCTGGCGGTGCTCGAGGACTTCTCGCTGAAGGTCGCGCCCGGCACGTCGGTGGCGATTGTGGGCGCGAGCGGCAGCGGCAAGTCCACGCTGGCGTATCTGCTGCTGCGGCTGCTGGACCCAGACCACGGCGTCGTGCGGATCGATGGGCGCAATCTGCGCACGATGCGCCTCGCCGATATCCGTCGCCACGTCGTGTTCGTGGAGCAGGAGCCGACGCTGCTGCACGCCACGGTGGCCGAGAACATCCGCTATGGGCGTCCCGACGCGACCGACGACGACGTGCGGCGCGCGGCCGACGCGGCCGGGCTGACGTCGTTCATCGAGCGTCTGCCGCAGGGCGTCACCACGATGGTCGGAGAACGCGGTCAGCAGATGTCGGCGGGCGAACGTCAACGCATCGCGATCGCGCGCGCGTTTCTCGCCAATCCGTCGGTGCTCGTGCTCGATGAGCCCACGGCGGCGCTCGACCCAGCATCGGAGCGCCAGGTGGTCGAGAGCTATCTGGCCGTGATGCGCGGGCGCACGTCGATTGTGATCTCGCACCGTGCCGCGGTGGCCCACGCCGCCGACCAGGTGGCCGTGATCGAAGGCTCGCGGCTCGTGGAATCCGGTGCGCCGCACGTGCTGGCGGCATCGGGCGGCGCCTTCGCGCGGCTGTTCGGCGCAAGCACAGGGGCCGTCGACGCGGGCTCCGCGGCACCCGCGGACGCCACTGCGACAGCCGGCGGCGGAACGTCCGCATGACCGCGCTGCTGGCGTCCCTGACCTCGGGCATCATCTCGACGGCGAGCTACCCTGACGCCACAGGACGGGGTGTGCGCGTGGCCGTGATCGACAGCGGCGTGCATTCGGGCCATCCCCACGTGGGTGTCGTGGAAGGCGGCGTGTCGTTCGACGCGGCGGGCACACGCGGTGTGGACGTGGTCGACCGACTCGGGCACGGCACCGCCGTGGCGGCCGTGATCCGCGAGAAGGCGCCAGAGGCGGCGCTGATGCCGGTAAAGGTGTTCGACCGCGAGTTGCGCGCGACCGCCGATGCGCTCGTGGCCGCCATCGACTGGGCCGTGGATGCGCGCGTGCACATCATCAACCTGAGCCTCGGCACGGCCAATCCGGCACACCAGCAGCGGCTCGGTCAGGCACTCGTGCGCGCCGCGCGGGCCGGCATCGCACTGGTCGCCGCGGCCGAGCAGGACGACACGCGCTGGCTGCCCGGCAGTCTGCCGCTTGCAATCGGCGTGACGCTCGACTGGGACTTGCCGCGCGAGCAAGCGCTGGTGGGCGTCACCCAGGAAGGTGCCGTGCGCCGCATTCGGGTCGGCGCGTCCGGCTACCCTCGGCCCATTCCCGGCGTGCCGCCGGAACGCAATCTGAAGGGCCTCAGCTTCGCCGTGGCCAACGTCACCGGCCTGCTCTGTCTTCATTTGTCACAGGGCCTGTCACCGTGACATTCGGAGGAGACGCAAAATTTTCACTGCGAGGCGTCTGGCGCGGCGCGCGGGCGAGCGCACCGCTGGGGCTGGCGTCGGCAGTGCTCGGCGCCGGTTTTGGGGTGGCGGCGCGCCAAGTGGACCTGTCGGTGTGGGCCACCTTGTTCATGAGCGGTTCGGTGTTTGCCGGTGCAGCGCAGTTCGCAGTGCTGCCGCTATGGACGGCGCCCTTGCCGCTGGCGCCCATCTGGTTCTCCACTTTCGCCGTCAACGCCCGCTTCATGCTCCTCAGCGCCTCGCTCACGCCGTGGCTGAAGCGCTACCGGGGCGCCACGCCGTGGGCCTCGGTGTTCCTGCTTGCAGAGGGCCAGTGGGCGATCGCCACACAGGCCTACGCCAAGGGCGAACGCGACCTCGGTGTGCTGGTGGGCTGCGGGCTCGCCGTATGGACGGTGTGGATGGCCGGCACGACGGCCGGATTCCTTGCGGCGCCTTCTCTCGGCGACCCTCGCAAGTTTGGTCTCGACCTGGTGCTGGCGCTGTTCTTCGCCTCGACCCTTACGGCGGCTTGGCGCGGCCCTCGTGATCTGGCGCCGTGGGGCGCGGCTGCTCTCGCCACACGCCTGCCGACCTGGGTCGTCGCGGCGGAATGGCAAGTGCTCGTCGCCGCTCTCGTCGGCGCCGCAGTGGGGGCGTGGCGTGACACCCGACGCTAGTTCTACCGCCATCGCCATTGGCGGAATGGCCGCCATCACCTACCTGATTCGCGCCGGCGGCCTCGTGGTCGCGCAGGTGCTGCCGGTAACGCCGATCGTGACGGCGTTTCTCAAGCACTTGGGCGGCTCGGTCATTGTGGCGCTGGTGACCGCGACGCTGGCGCGCGGGGACGTCCCGGGAGTCGTCGCCACCGTGGTGACCGTCGCGCTGGCCGCCCGAGGGTTGCCAACAGCAGCGATTATCGCGGGCATGGCCGTCGCGGCGCTGCTGCGGGCGCAATAACTGCAACGTGGCAGTTTTTGCGCTACCGCCATTTGTAACGGTGACAGGCCCCGTTACAAATGGCGGAACGAAACTTGCGCCATCGGGGTCAGACCCCTCTGTCGGCGGCGCGCGACCACGCCAGGAGCGCCTGCGCTCGTTCGGTCCACTCGACCGACTCGGTCCAGCGGTCGACCGGGACGGGCACGCGCCAGGTCCAGTTCTGGTCGTTCACGGTGGCCGGCGTATTGACGCGCACGTCCCAGCCGAACACATCCTGCATCGGGAACATCACGTAGCGCGACGCCGACGCCAGCAGCCCGCGCAGCAGCACGTCGCGGGCGTCTGGCACGAACGACGCGCTCAGTGCCGCCCCTCCCTGCATGCTCGGCAACGCCAGCCACGACGCGCGGTCCGTCTCTGCCAAGTCGCGCCACCACTGCGCCAGCGACTCGGTGTCGTGCGTGCCCGAGAGCGCGACCGAGGTTTCTGGGTACGCGCTGGGGTCGATGAACGGCTGGCCCGGTTCGTTCCACGCGCGCTCCCAGCGCATCACTTTGAAGCCGGGCACGCCCAACCGCGCCATCGACCAGCGCACGAACTCGGGCACCGTGCCGAGATCTTCGGCGATGACCTCGACGCCGCTCGCGAGATAGATGCCGAGCAGCTTGGCGCCGAGCAGGCTCTCACTGCGCTCGTCTGGCGGCGAGAACACCTTGGGACGCGCCTCGTCTGTCGGGCGTACGTAAATGCGATACAGCCCCACGAGATGGTCGATGCGCACGCCGTCAAACAGCGCGGCCGTGCGGCGGGCGCGCGCGCGCATCCACTGGAACCCCGTGCCCTGCATCACGTCCCACCGCCAGGGCGGCAGTCCCCAGTCCTGCCCCGTCTCGCTGAACGCATCGGGTGGCACGCCCACGGTGGCGTCGAGCATGAACTCGTCCTTGCGCGCCCACACGTCGGGGCTGTCGCCCGACACCATGAACGGCAGGTCGCCAAACACCCGCACGCCCGCTGCCGCGCGCGCCGCCTGCCACTGCGCTTCGGCGATCCACTGCAAGTACGCACGGTACTGGCGATCGTCGGCATGTGCGGCGTTGGCCTGTCGCAGCGCTTCGGGATCGGCATACGCGAGGCCCAGCGGCCAATCCCACCACGCGCGTTCCTGCTCCGCGGCGTGGATGGCGCGAAACGTCGTATACGTGTCGAGCCACCACGACTCGCGGCTGGCATACGCGCGGAAGTCCCTTGCGCGAGTGGTGTCGCGCGGCAACTCCTCATCACGAAACAGGACATAAGCCGCCCACAAGCACTGGCGCTTGAGCTCGCGCACGTCGGCATAACGCACCCGCGTATCGGCCCGAACCGCTACCAGCACGGCCCGCTGCGTGTCGGTAAGCGCGGCTTCCCCGCCACTCGCCAGAAACTCCGGCACATCAGGCACGTGGATGTAGAGCGGATCCAGGGCCATCGCCGTCATGGACGAGTAGGGCGATGTCTCGCCCGGCGAGATCTCGTTCAGCGGCAGCAACTGCACGTAGCTCTGCCCGGCCGCGGCACACCAGGCGCCACACGCCGGCAGGTCGGCGAACTCGCCGATGCCCCAACTGCGCGACGAGGTCAGCGAGAAGAGCGGCACGCCGATGCCGGTCTGGCGGCGCAGCCGCCTGGTCATGCGACCCCTGTCGCGCGGGCCAGCACGCGCGCCAGCGCCGGGTCGAACACCGCGGGATCGACCAGCAAGCTCACCACCACGAACGCCTCACGCGGAAAGTCGAAGAAGTACCCTGGCTGCACCAGCACGCCGTCGTGCTCGAGCAGGCTCAGCACCAGCGCCTCTTCGCTCACGAGCGACGGCACCTGCAGCACCGCGCACCAGCCGCCACCGGGTGGCAGCAGGGTCACCGCCGGCACGGCACCGACGGCCTCGGCCAGCGCCGCAAGATTGCGGGCGGTGCGTTCGCGAATCGCGTCGCGTACGACGGCGCCGTGCATCAGCAACCGAGGCAGCGCCACCTGCGCGGGCGTCGACACCGAGAGAAACGTGTCGGCGACGATCTCGAGACCGGCCAGCGCCTCGGCCACTGCGGCGTCTGGCCCGCTCACGCCAATCCAGCCCACCTTCACCTGCGG
>JANNEJ010000909.1:0-12624 GCA_031378585.1 Acidobacteriota bacterium
GCCCCGAGTCCCGAGCCCCGACGATCGAGCGGTCTCGTCGTTAGACCAACCGCTCGAAGATCCCAGCCGCCCCCATGCCGCCGCCGACGCACATCGTGACCAGGCCGTAGCGGGCGTTCCGCCGTCGCATCTCGTACACGAGCGACGTCGTCATGCGCGCGCCCGTGCAGCCGAGGGGATGGCCGAGCGCGATGGCGCCGCCGTTCACGTTGAGCCGGTCCGTTGGAATCGCCAGCTCGAGCTGGCAGGCGAGGACCTGCGCGGCAAACGCCTCGTTGAACTCCACGAGGTCGATGTCCGAGAGTTGCAGGCCAGCTTGCGCAAGTGCCTTGCGCACGGCAGGCACCGGGCCGAGCCCGAAGAGCTCGGGCGCCACACCGGCCGTGGCGTAGGTCACGAAGCGGGCAAGCGGCGCCAGGCCGTGCTCGCGAGCGTATTCCGCCGACACCAACACCACGGCCGCGGCGCCGTCGCTTGTCTGCGACGAGTTGCCGGCCGTGACCGTGCCGGTGGCGTGGAAGGCGGGCGCCAGGGCGGCAAGCGCCGCCGCCGACGTCTCGCGCCGGGGGCCTTCGTCGGTGTCGACAAGGGCGGTCCGTGTGGACGGCGCGCTGGCGCCAGCGGCCACGTTGCGCACCGGCACCGGGACGATCTCATCCACGAAGCGCCCGGCGTCGATGGCGGCCAGCGCCCGCGTATGCGACTGCAGCGCGAAGGCGTCCTGCGCCTCGCGCGAGATCTGCGACGCCCGCGCGTGGTTCTCTGCGACCAGGCCCGTGCTGAGATATACGTCTGGGTAGGTCTCGACCAGCGAGGGATTGGGTGCCACCGTGTGCCCGCCCATCGGGATGAGGCTCATCGACTCGGTGCCACCGGCCACGACCACGCGCGCCTCGCCGAGCCGGATCCGATCGGCACCGTAGGCGATGGCCTGCAGGCCCGACGCGCAGAATCGATTGACGGTCACGGCCGATGCCGTGACGGGCAGACCCGCGCGCAGACTGGCGATCCGGGCCACGTTGAGGCCCTGCTCGGCTTCCGGCATCGCGCAGCCGAACACCACGTCGTCCACGTCGTCCGGCGCGACCTGGCTCGCGCGGGTCATCGCCTCGCGGATCACCAGGGCCGCCAGTTCGTCGGGGCGGGTGAAGCGCAGCCCGCCTCTGGACGCCTTGCCTACCGGCGTGCGCACCGCGCTTACGATGACGGCATCGTGCATCTCAGCCCTGCCAATCTGCCAGGAGGCCTTCGACGGCATCGCCCACCAGTGGCGTCTTGCCCTCGAACAGGTGGTTCGCGTGTTCGATCCAGGTCAGTTCCTTCGGCTCTGGCAGCGTCGAATAGAACTGGCGGATGTCTTTGGCCGAGATGAGTTCGTCGTCTTCGCCGTGCACGATGAAGATGGGCTTCCCCGATGCTCGCAGTTCCGAGAAGTCGTGGCGGTCTACCGTGGCGGCGATGAGCAGGACGAGCGAGACGCGCGGGTCGGTGGCCCCGACGGAAGCCGCGATCCAGGAGCCGAACGACATGCCCGCCGTCCAGATGGGCAGGCCAGGGTAGCGCGCAGCGGCGAACTCGAGGGCCGCGCGGAAGTCGTCCTTCTCTCCTGGACCGGCATCGAACGTACCGGCGCTGAGGCCGACGCCGCGGAAGTTGAAGCGCAACGCCGCGACGCCCACGCGGGTGAGGGCCTTGGCCGTCTGATACAGCGCCTTGGTGTGCATGGTGCCGCCGTGCAATGGATGCGGATGTCCGCACACCGCGACGGCGCGCACGGGTCCATCCGGCAGGTCGAGCCTGGCTTCGAGCGGACCGGATGGTCCGGCAATCTCCCTAAGAAACTCGGTCGGCACGAAGGCTCCTCGTAGTGTGAATCATGAAGTTCTCGACGAGCCGGGCAAACTCTCCCGCTTTGGTGACGGTGCCGGCATGTCCGGTGTTCGCCATGGTGGTCACGCGCGCGTGCGGGAGCCACTCGAGGTACCGCAGCGTGTCTTCTGGCGGGACGACGCGTTCGAGCCCCGGTTCGCCGGTCACGATGAGGGCCGGCACGTCGATTGTGTGATCCAGCGAAAACTGACCGGAGGAGAGCCAGCGCATGCGGCGCAGCATCCGCGATGACGAGGCCGGGGCCCCGGCGATCCGCAGACCGTGGTCCATGACGAACTGCCACCGGTCGCGGCTCGCAGGCAACGCGGCCTTCAGTTCGGGATACGCGCGCATCGGCGCTCCGAGCCAGAAGGCCGGCGCCATCAGCCGCGGGGCGAGCAAGTAGCGCTGTGCGCGCGCGGGCAACGTCCAGCCTGGCGGCGGCGCCGATGCCAGCACCAGGCCCGCGATCGAATCAGGATGTCTGGCCGCGTACTCGGCGGCAATCAGCCCGCCGTACGAGATGCCCACCAGCACCGGCCGCTCGGCGCCGGTGGCGCGCAGCACGTCGTCGAGTTGCGTGAGGTAGTTCTCGAAGCCGGCGGCGACGCTCCAGCTGAACCCGCTCGTGGGCTCGTCGCACAGCGAGAACGTGATGGCGCGTCCCAGCGTCGCGAGCGCGTCGACCGTGGGCAGACCCCACTCGTAACGGCCCTGGATGCCGGGCACGACCACGATGGGTGGTCCCTGGCCGCGCTGAATGATGGTCGGCATCAGTTCCTCAGCGGCTTGCCGGTCTTGAGTGTGTGCTGGATCCGGGCCAGCGTGTTCGGCTCGCCGAGCAGACGCAGGAACGCCTCTCGTTCCAGATCGAGCAGGTGCTGCTCGCTCACGGTCGTGGCGTGGGGCAGGTCGCCCCCGGCAAACACGTGCGCCAGCGCGAGCCCGATGGTGCGGTCGTGGTCGGTGGCCCGTCCGGCCCGCCATGCCAGGTGCACGCCGAGCTTCAGTGCCGCTCCGAGCGACTCGCCGCCCACCGGAATCGCCATTCGAAGCTGGGGCGCCCGGTATCCGTCGCCCGCTCGCTGCAGGGCTTTCGCTTTGGCATCGGCGATCAGGCGCTCGCGGTTCATCGAGAACGTGTCGAGTGGCGAGAGATAGCCGAGACGCGCGGCATCAGGGCCGCTGGCCGACACCTTCGCCAGCGCGACCGTCTCGAAGGCCGGCTGCACGAAGGGCAGGGGATCGGCCGCGGCCGATCCCCTGCGCGCCATGGCGCGTGCCACCATTTCTTTCGTGCCGCCCCCGGCGGGAATGAGCCCCACGCCCACTTCCACGAGGCCCATGAACGTGTTGCCGGCGGCGTGCACGCGATCGGCGTGCAGCGCCAGTTCGCAGGCGCCGCCAAGCGCGAGCCCAGCGGGTGCCACCACGACCGGCACCTGGCTCAGGCGCAGGGCCATCGTCGCGCCCTGGAACGCGCGCACCATCAGGTCGAGCTCGTCCCAGTTGCCTTCTTGCGCCTCGAGCAACACGAGCAGCAGATTGGCGCCGGCCGAGAAGTTCGGTGCCTCGTTGCCGACGACCAACGCGCGGAATCCACGCTCGGCTTCGGTCACGCCCGCCTGCAGCATCGCGATTGTGTCGCCGCCGATGGCGTTCATCTTCGAATGGAACTGCACGCCGAGCACGCCGTCGCCGAGATCCACCAGGCTGGCGCCGGCATTCCGCTTGACGATCGTCGTCTGGGCGGCCGCGCTCGTGAGGATCAGCAGCCCGGGGCCGGCCGGTGGCAGCGCGCCCTCGCGCAGCCGGTTCTGTCCGGCGGCCAGGGCCGCGGCGATCAGGGGTGGCACCCGCCTTCGCTCCTGCGGAGCTTCGGCGAGGCTGTCGCCCTGCAACCCCGGAGCTTCGGCGAGGCATTCGTCGAGCACCTCGCGGACGCCGATGGCGTCGAGCAGCTCGAAGGGCCCCTGTTCCCACCCAAAGCCCCACCGCATCACGCGGTCGACGTCGTCGACCGAATGCGCGATCTCGGGCGCAACCCGGGCGGCGTAGAGCAGCGTCGGCGCCAGGGTCTCTCGCAGAAACTGCCCCACGCGGTCCTGGCCCAGGAAAAGCGTGCGCACGCGCACGCCGAGGTCGTCGATGGCGGCGGCCCCTTCGATCGACGCAAACGTGGGCCGTTGCTGCCGCTCGTACTCGAAGGTGGCCGGGTTCAGCGTGAACACGACGGATGCGCCCGACGCGTCCTTGCGCCGCTCGTAGAAACCCTTGCCCGACTTCTCACCGAGCGCACCAGCCGCGATCAGGCGCTGCAGCAGCGGAGAGGGCGCGAACCATGCGCGGTCGGCCTCCTGCGGCAGGCGTTCCTCGAGGTTGCGCATCACGTGCGCGAGCACGTCGAGGCCCGCGATGTCCATCGTGCGGAACGTGGCCGAGCCCGGCCGGCCCATCGTGCTGCCGGTGATCGCATCCACCTCGTCGATGGTGTACCGGCCAGCCTCCACCGCCCGCAGCATGGCCGCCACGCCGTGCAGGGCCAGGTGATTGCCGATGAAATTGGGTGTGTCCTTCGCGACGACCACACCCTTGCCGAGCACGCGATCGCCGAAGGCCGCCACCGCGTCCACCACTGCGGGATCGGTGTCGGGCGTGGGGATGAGCTCCAGCAGGTGCAGATAGCGTGGCGGATTGAAGAAGTGCGTGCCGAGCCAGCGCCGGCGCAGGTCGAGCGGCCAGCCCTCGCTTATGGCGCCCACCGGAATGCCGGACGTGTTGGTGGTCAGCACGGCATGCGGTGCGCAGTGCCCGGCCACCCGCGCCAGCAGGTCGCGCTTCACGTCCAGTCGCTCGACCACGGCCTCGATGACCCAGTCCACCGTGGCCAGTGCCGCCAGATCCTCGTCGAAGCTGCCGGTGCGCACGAGCCGCCAGGCGTCGGACGTGAACTGCGGATCGGGCTTCAGCTTGCGGGCACGCTCCAGGCCGAGGCGGGCCGCGTCGCGCGTCACGTCGAGCAGCAGTGACGGCACCCCGGCGTTGGCGAAGTGCAGCGCGATTTGGGCCCCCATCGTGCCGGCCCCGAGGATGCCCACCGAGCGGATGTTCATGCGCTGTCTCCTACGCGACCCGGACGAGTGGCGACGCCGTTCAGAAAAAGGTCGATGACGGTGTCGGCCTCGTCTTCGAGCGGATAGGTGCGGTGGCTGAGCATCCAGTTGGTGGCCATCTCGTCCAGGGCCCCGAACAGAATCTTGGCGGCCGACGTGGCGTTGATTTCGCCGCGGAAGAGCCCCGCCGTCTGGCCGGCTTCCACGGCCTCGCGGATGATGCCGAGATACTCGCGCAGATAGCTCGACGAAAACCGCTCCATGAACTTCGTGGACTGCCGCAACTCGACCTGGAAGACGATGGCAAGATCGCGGTCGCGGCCAAGGCGTTCCAGGTGCAGGCGGGCGATCCGGCCGAGTCGCTCACGCGGATCGACCGTGCCGGCCAGTGCTGCCCGGCCCTCCGCAATTGCCGCCTTCATCGTGCGTTCGAAGAGCGACACGAGCAGGTCGTCCTTGCTACGAAAGTAGAGATACACCGTGCCGGCGGCCACGCCCGCGGCCTTGGCGACGTCGGCCACCTGCGCGCCGAAGAAGCCGCGCTGTGCGAACACCTGCGTGGCGGCGCGCAGAATGGCGTCGCGCTTGTCCACGACCATGGGGCGCGCGTCATCAGCAGGGCGTTTCTGGGCCACGGCGATCGTTGTTTTCTTCATGAATGAACGTTCATTCATTGTCTGGTTCCGGCGGGTTCCTGTCAACCACCGATCTCCGGGGTCGACCTCCGGGCCAGACGCGCCGCCGGGCATTGGCCTGGAGCGGCCCGGCTCTCGCGCGCAAGCGCGCCGTGGCCCCGACGCTATAATCGCCGCGCATGCGCGCCCTGACTTGTTTGCGCACCCCGGCGTGGCGGCGCGCGGCCGCCGTGCTGGTCCTCGTGTCGTCGGCCATCGCATGCGGCGGTTCGCCCGGGGCTCCGGCTGCGCCGGCCTTTCGCGACCGGCTGATCTTTGCGGCCGCGGCCGACGCCACCACGCTCGATCCGCACAACACCACCGACACTGAATCCGATCAGGCGACCATGATGGTCTACGAGCCGCTCATCGCCTTTGACGACTCGATGAAGATCGTGCCCCGGCTGGCCGAGCGCTGGAACGTCGAGCCCGACGGCGTGACCTGGACGTTTCACTTGCGGAAGGGCGTCACGTTTCACGACGGCGCGCCGCTTGACGCCGAGGCCGTGCGCCTGAATTTCGCGCGGGTGCTCGACCCGGTGGCGAACCACAAGCGCATCTCGCTCTTCAGCATGGTTGACCGCGTGGAGGTCGTGGACCCGCTCACGGTGCGCATCGTCACGAAGTACCCGTTTGGCGCCTTCGAACCGACCATCGCGCACGTGTCGTCGGCCATCGTCAGTCCAGCGGTAGCCAAGGCGAAGGGAGCGGCGTTTGGCAGCGTCGCCGACGCGGTGTCGGGCACGGGCCCGTACCGGGTCGCGAGTTGGAAGAAGGATCAGGAGCTCGTGCTCGAACGGTACGAAGACTACTGGGGCGCGAAGGGGGCCACGCGCCAGATCGTGTACCGCCCCATTCCGGAAGCCGCGGCCCGCGTGCTGGCGCTCGAGAGCGGCGATGTCGACGTGATCAGCCGCATCCCGGCCACCGACATTCCCCGGCTCGAGGCCAGCGACAGCATCGCGGTGTACAAGCTGCCGGGCGTTGGCGCACAGCAGTTTCGCTTCAACGTCACCAAGAAACCCTACACCGACCTGCGGGTGCGCCAGGCCGTGTCGTACGCCATCAACCGGCCGGCGATCGTGAAGAATCTCGTGGCGAGCTTTGCGCGTCCGTCAACGAGCGCGCTTACGACGATCATGCGCGGCTACACGAACCTGGGCGAGATTCCCTACGATCCGGACCGCGCCAGACAATTGCTGCGCGAGGCCGGATATCCCAACGGATTTTCGACCAGGATTGCCACGACGCCGCGTTACCCGATGGGCGTGGAGCTGGCCGAAGCCGTGGCATCGGACCTGAAGAAGGTGGGCATCACCGCGGCCATCGAGGTGTATGACTGGGCCACGATGGTGCAGTTCTGGGCGGGGCTGCCGCCGGCCAAGAACCCGCAAGAGATCTTCATCATGGGCGCCGGCGCCTCGACCGCCGACGCGGATTGGGGCCTGCGGCCGATCTTCAAGACCGCGCCGACCAATGAGAACAACTACGGCTACTACTCGAACGCCGAGTTCGACCGCGTCATCGACGCTGCCATGCGCGAAACCGACGCCGCGAAACGCCAGGCGCTCTATACGCGAGCCCAGCAGATCGTATACCTCGAAGACCCGGGCGCCGTCTGGCTCTTCGACACGCTCTTCAACGTGGCCGCGCGCAAGGCCGTGACGGGATTGCGCCCGCAGGCGCTCGGCGTCGTCACGTTCGAGCGCGCGCAGGTGGCCGGGTCCTGACCCCGGCATGCGGGCGGCCATGCGGCTGATCGGCGCGGCGGTGCTGCGGCTGGCGCCCGTGCTCGTGGCGATCTCGCTCCTGGTATTTTCGATCGTGCACCTGATCCCTGGCGATCCCGCGGTGATCGCGGCGGGACTCGAGGCGTCGCCAGCCACCGTGGACCGCATTCGCCGCGACCTGGGGCTCGACCTGCCGCTGGTGGTGCAATACGGCCGGTTCGTCGCGCACGCGGCCCGCGGCGACCTCGGCATCTCGATCCGCACGGGCGTACCCGTCGGGCGCGAGATCCTCGATCGACTCCCGCACACGATGGTCCTGGCGGCCGGAGGGGTGGCACTGGCCGTGGGGCTGGGGCTCGTTGTCGGGGTGGGCGCGGCGCTGTCGCGCCGGGTCGTCGTGGACCGCGTGCTCACCGCCGGCAGTCTGCTTGCGGCCTCCACGCCGTCCTACTGGCTGGCGCTCATGCTGATGCTGGTCTTCTCGGTAGTGCTTGGCTGGCTCCCGGCCATCGGCGTGGGCACGCCAGCGCATTACGTGATGCCGTGCCTCGCGCTCGGTCTGCAATCGGCCGGCGCCGTCGCGCGCATGACGCGCGCGTCGGTGCGCGACATGCTCGGCCAGGATTTCCTGCGGGCGGCCCGCGCCAAGGGCGTGGCCGAGTGGCGCGTGCTCGTCGCGCACGGCCTCCGCAATGCGCTGCTGCCCGTGCTGAGCCTCGTGGGGCTGCGCATCGGCGGCCTGCTGGCGGGCACGGTGCTCGTCGAAAGCGTCTTCGCGGTGCCGGGCGTGGGCCGCATGATGGCCGATGCCGTCGTGGCGCGCGACTTCCCCATGGTGCAAGGAGGCGTGCTGGTCGTGGCGACGATGGTCGTGGTCGTGAATGCCCTTACCGACGTGGTGGCCGGCGCGCTCGATCCGCGGGTGCGGGGATGAGGGTCTGGGTCGACTTCTTTCGCCGCGACGTGCTGGCGGGCGCCGCCTTCGCGGTGCTCGTCGTGGTGGCCGCGGCCGCGACGCTCGGTCCGTGGCTGACGCCCTACGATCCGCTTGCCGTGGACCTGGCCTCGAACTACCAGCCCAGCTCGCTCGCGCATCCTCTGGGCACCGACAATCTTGGACGCGACACGTTGAGCCGCCTCATCGCGGGCTCGCGCGCCTCGCTCGGCATCGCCCTGGCCAGCACCGCGGCGGGCCTGGTGGCCGGTTCAGCCATCGGCCTTCTGGCCGCCTGGCAGCGCGGCCTGGCCGAGCGGCTCCTCTTGCAGCTGGTGGACATCCTGCTGGCGCTGCCGGAACTGCTGCTCGCCATCACGGCCATTACCGTGCTCGGGCGCGGCACGATCGCGACGGTGGTCGCCGTGGCCGTCTACGCGGTGCCGAGCTTTGCCCGCATCGTGCGCGCCGCCGCCCAGCCGCTCGTCGGAGGGGAGTTCGTGCTTGCCGCCAGAGCCTCGGGCGCGTCGACGTTCCGTCTGCTCACGAGACACGTGCTGCCCGGGTGCCTCTCGCCGATGCTCGCGCACACCACCGTGATGCTCGGCAGCGCGATTCTGCTGGCCTCGGGATTGTCGTTCCTTGGCCTGGGCGTGCAGCCGCCACACGCCGAGTGGGGCGCGATGCTCAGCCGAGGACGAGAGCTCCTGCGTACGGCGCCCCTTGGCGCGATCGCGCCTGGCGTGGCCATTACGGCGACCGTGCTCGCCTTCTCGGTGCTGGGCGACGGCGTGCGCGATGCGGCCGACCCGCGCCGCGCGCGCCGCTATTAGTGGGACCTAGCGCACGGCGCGCTGGACGATCGTCTTGAACTTCTGCCGGATGCCGTCGGGGTTGGCGGGCGAGCTCTGCGTCATCAGCACGACGATCATCTGCGTCTGAGGATCGACCCAGAAGATCGTGCCGCCCGTGCCGTCCCAGCCGTATTCACCCACGCTGGCGCCGGTATCGCCGGCCTCCATGCGCACGTCCACATTGCCGAGGCCCCAGCCCATGCGGCCGCCGCGGGCTTTCAACACGTCGCCGGGCAGGCCGTTGACGGTCATGCGCTGTGCGGTGGCGGCCGTGAGCAGGCGCGTGCCGCCGGCCGCACCCTGGTCGAGCAGCATCTGACTGAAACGCAGGTAGTCGGGCACGCTCGAGACCAGACCCACGGCGCCCTCGAGCAGACGCGGGCGCTCGGTGAATGGCACGGCTTCCATCTCGACAGGGATGAGCCCGCCGTCCGGCCCGGGCCCGTAGACGGTGGCGAGCCGGCTCCGGCGATCCGGACCCACCCAGAACACCGTGTCGGTCATCCCGAGCGGCTGGAACACCCGACGCTCGAGGAACAGGTCGAACGGCTGTCCAGACCAGACCTCGACGAGTCGCCCCAGTACCGTCGTGGCCTCGCTGTAGCGGAAGCGGGTGTGGGGATCCTCCATGAGCGGTGCCTTGACGATCTTGCCGATGAACTCTGGCAGCGAGTCGGCGCGGGAGCGCACCGCCTGCGTGCGGTACAGATCGGAGGTGCGGTGGCTGAGCCCCGACGTGTGCAGCAGCAGGTCTTCGACCGTGATGGACCGTGTGGGCTTTCTCGGTACGGCGCCCGGCGTGTCGACGACCTGCACTTGCGCAAACTCCGGCAGATATTTCTCCACCGGATCGTCGAGCCGGAACTTGCCCTCGTCGAAAAGCATCATCACGGCCACGGCGGTGACCGGCTTGGCCATGGAGTAGATGCGGAAGAGCGAGCGCTCGGTCATCGGCGTGCGCGCGCTCACGTCTTGCACGCCCACGGCTTGCAGGTAGCCGACCGTGCCGCGCCGGGCCACGGCCGCCACGGCCCCGGCAATCTTGCGATCGGCCACGAGCTGCGTCAGCAGCGCCGTCGCTTCTCCGAGCACGGCCGGGGCGAGTCCCGCCGACACGGGCGTCACTGGCGGCAGCCGAGACTGCGCGTCGCTGAGGGCGGATAGGGCGAACACGAGGGCGACGGCCGGGACGAGTCGAGTGATCACATCTGCATTCTAGTGCTGCGCGATCCAGGTCCAGGTTCAGCGGCCCTCGAACGTGGTCCGGATGACCGCGAAAAATGTCTCGGCCATGCGCTGATATCCGGCCGCGGTGGGGTGCAGACCGTCGATGCCGATGAACGTCGTGACGCTCGACGCCATCGCCGCATGGAGGTCCACGACGAGGGCACCTTCGGCCGCCGCGTTGGCCCGGATGCTGTCGTTCACCGTCTGCACGAGCGCTACCGGCAGCGACAACCGTCCTCCGGGCCTGACGGGTGGCAGCGTCGCGACCATCACCGTCGCACCCCGGCCGCGCGCCGTCCGAATCATCGTCTGCAAGCCAAAGAGCGCGTTGTTCACCCCGGTGCTGTTGGGCGAGGCTTCGAGGTCGTTGGCGCCCTCG
Organism: Acidobacteriota bacterium; assembly: GCA_031378585.1. Classification (GTDB taxonomy): domain Bacteria; phylum Acidobacteriota; class Vicinamibacteria; order Vicinamibacterales; family UBA2999; genus CADEFD01. The sequence continues at coordinate 10,781 of JANNEJ010000909.1, forward strand.
AGCAGCAGCACGACCTGCGCGCCCGATGCGGCGAGCACGCCGGGGAAGCGCCTGGCGCCATCGATCGCCCATTCCCCGGGTAGACCCGCGTTGGCCACGACGAATTGCTGTGCCTGGGTAAAGAACCGGTCTCGCAGGAGCGCCAGGAGCTTGGTGGGATACGATTCCGACGGCACCACGATCAGTTTGAAGTTCGGGTAGCCATCCTCGCCCAGTGCACCCGCCGTCGTGGTGATGGGCACCGTGATTTCGCCCGCCGTCATGCTGTCGCCAAACGCCAGGAAGTTCGTGCGCGAGAGCGGCGACGGCGCCACGTTGACGTTGAACGTGCACGCGGCCGCAAAGTTGCGTGCGTCGGTGGCCTGACAGGACACGCGGGTGGTGCCCACTGGGAACGGCGTGCCGGCCGGCGAGCATGACACCGTCACCGGCAGCACGCCCCCCGTGGTCGTCGCTGCCGGCACTTGAATCGAGACAGGCGCGCCGGTGGAGGACTGCCCGACGATGTCGGCCGGACACTGAATCGCGAATGGCTGCACCTGCGGCGTCGGCGCGGTGGGCGTGTCTTCGCCACAGGCTGCCGACACGCCAAGCGCGACGGCCATCGCGAGCACGCGGGAACGACGAAGCATCTGGCGCAGGTCGCGCGTCAGCCAGCCCATGGAAGGCTCGATGATACCGAGCCCCGCGCGGCCGGGCAAACGGGCCAGCCAGGGCCGGCCGGTCAACGCGTGGAGAACTCGAAACAGCCCGGCGTCACGAGCAGCCGGCTCGCCGAGGGGAAGGTCAAGCTGTTTGGGGCCACCAGGCCGGCGGCAACGAACTGCACCGTGCGGATTTTCTCGCCCAGGCCATCGAACACGTAGGTGTACGGCACGACAAACGAGATCCAGAGCTCGCCCGAGGGCGCGAGCGCGGCCGCGCGAACGGTGGGTGATACAAGAGGCACCTCGGTGCCGTCGATGGCGCGGCGCGGCCAGCTGGTCGGCAGCGACGCCATGACGGGGTCGAGTTCCAGGCCCTGAATCACCCGGTGGAAGAGCAACTCTCCGCTGGCGCTGAAGCGCGAGAACGCGGGTTGGCCGGCCAGGAACACGAACCAGTAGCCGCCATCGGCGTCCTTGAGCGGAATGCCTGCGTTCAGCGCCAGGTGCAGCTCACGGTCGTGTTCGTGGCCGGTAGCGCGGAGACGGCCCACCGTGCGCACGGGCGTGCCGGCAAGACCGTACTCGGTCATGAGCCCGCCGGTCTCGGGCTGGCTGATGAGCACCGAGCGTCCGGTGTACTGCAGCGTGCCGACGCCGCTCAGCGAGAGGCTGCCGAGGGTGACGCGCGGCGTGGCGCGCCCCGGCAACGTGAAGCCGCCCGCGCGCTGGCCGTCGAGGGTGAAGATCTGCACCCGCTCCCGGCCGTTGGGCGCGTCGGCCACCACGAAGGTGCCGCCGGGCTCGGCATCGAAGGCGGTTGGCTCGATGACGCGGCCGTCCTCGCCGCCGATGGTGACGAGCTTCCGGCTCGCGGTGCGACCCGACGTGACGGCGTAGACGGCATGTCCGCGCCGATCGAACACCAGCTCCTGGCCCGATGCCACACGTTCGAAGCCCAGCGGGTCCCGGAACTCGCCGACGATCTCCACCGGCAGGGCGCCGATGGAGCGTAGCGTCTCCACGCGCCCGGGCGACCCTGAGGTGTTCGGCGCCGAGACCGGCGGCGCGGCCGCGGGCCGGGCCGGGGTTGCCCGCGGCGTTCTCCGGCCCGGTGTCTGGGCAAGGGCGGTGATCGCGCACCACGTCACCATCGTCGCGATGAGCGTCGCTCGCGGCCGGGTCACAGCCAGCCTAGTG
>JANNEJ010000913.1:0-10894 GCA_031378585.1 Acidobacteriota bacterium
CGCCGCCTCGCGCAAGGTCCGCGGCGAGAGCATGCGTGTCAACGCGGAATTCGCGGCGATCGAGCGGGACGTCGATGCGTAAGCGGGGCGAGATCTGGCTTGCGGACCTCAATCCTCGACGGGGGACCGAGCCCGGAAAGAATCGCCCCGTCTTGATCGTTCAGGCCCAGGCGCTGCTCGACGCCGAGCATCCGTCGACGCTCGTGGTCCCGCTCACGACCCGACTCATCGAGGCCGCCGAACCGCTCCGGGTTCGTATTCGAGCGTCCGGGACGCTGAAGAAGGATTCCGACGCGCTGATCGATCAGGTGCGAGCCATCGACAATCGCCGGCTGGTCCAGGGGCCCTTGTCGCGCCTTCAGCGACCACAGCTCGATGTGATCGCGCAGGCGCTGCTCGAGGTGCTCGAGCTGCCGGGCGCGTAGAGAGGTCAGCGCCGCCGCGTGTGTGTGCTCGCCGGCATCCCGCGCGGCCCCGGGGTCGCGCGATATGTACCGACCGGCCATCTCGTGCACGCCGTTGACGGCGTGGTGTTCGGCATCCGATTTGACGCCCAGCGACTGTAGATGGCCGGGGCACCGACGCCGATTTCGGCGCGGTGCTCTATGAGATGGTCACGGGGCGCCGGGCGTTCGATGGGGATTCCCTGGCCCGAGTGTTGAGCAGCGTGCTGCGCGACGAGCCGCCGGCGCCTGGTGGTCCAGCCGCGGTGGCCGAGGCCATCCGCCGCTGCTTGAAGAAGCGCCCCGAGGACCGTGTCGCATCGATGGTTGACGTGCACGCGGCCCTGGACGCCGCCGCACAGTCGCCGAGTACGGCGCAAGAACAGCCCTCTATCGCCGTGCTGCCCTTCGCCAACATGAGCGCGGATCCCGACCAGGAGTACTTCAGCGACGGCCTGGCCGAAGAGATCATCAACGCCCTCGCCCAGGTGCGCGGTCTCAAAGTGATTGCGCGAACGTCGGCCTTTGCCTTCAAGGGCCAGAACACCGACGTTCGGCGGATCGCTGAGACGCTGGGCGGGGCCACGGTGCTCGAAGGCAGCGTGCGCAAGGCCGGCCACCGGATTCGGGTGACCGCGCAGTTGATCACCGCACGCGATGGCAGCCACCTCGGGAGCCAGCGCTACGACCGCGACCTGGAAGACATCTTCGCCGTGCAGGACGAGATCGCCGTCGCCATCGCAGACGCGCTGAAGGTGACGCTGGCGTCCGATCACCGTGGGCCACAAAAGCATCAGCCCAGCGTGCCTGCCTACGAGGCCTTTCTTCGTTACCGCCATCATCAATGGGGCTTCACCCCGGAGTCGCTGCAGAAGAGCCACGAATGGCTCGAGGAGGCCATCCGGCTGGATCCTCTGTTTGCGCCACCCTATGTCGGCCTGGCCGACTTCTCGCTGGCCTCGGCCATGGTTGGCGCGATCCCTGGGCAGGAGGCGATGCCGCACGCGCGTCAGCTCGTGCGGCGGGTGCTCGAACTGGATCCCGAACTGCCCGAGGGGCACGGCGTGCTGGGTGTCGTGGCCGCCTTGCATGACCTGGACTGGCCCGAAGCCACGCGACGGTTCGAGCGGGCCATGGCGCAGGAACCGGTGCACTGGCACTTGCGGCTGTGGTACCTCGCCTTTTACCTGCTGCCACTCGGACGATCCGAGGAGGCCGTGAGACAGGGGGGCTGGCCGTCGGAGGTAATCCGTTGAGCCAAATCTGCTGGCTGAACCTTGGGGAGGCCTACGCGAGTGGTGGCCACGAAGAAGAGGCGCTTGCCGCCTTTCGGAAATCGCGCGAGTTGGATCCCGGCTTCTGGTTCGCCGACGCGTGCGCCAGCCTCCTCCATGGGGCTCGCGGGGAATACGACGCCGCGCGAGCGTGCGCGGAGAAGGCGATGGCCCTGGCACCCTGGTCGCCGTTGAGCGCCGGAGCGATGGCTGGTGCGCTGCACCATCTGGGCGATCACGATGGCGCCCAAGCGGTTCTTGGACAGTTCGGCCCTGGCGAGGCGTACCGCGTGCCCCTGGCACGGTTCTTCTGCGCCGTGATCACGGGGGACCTCGCCACGGCCGTGACGTGGGCGACCCAGGCCATTGACGAGAGGTTTCCTGCAGCGCCTCTGTTCGTCATGATGCTGGCGCCGCGTCTCGGCCACACGGCCGGCTGGCCGATGCTGCGCAAGACCCTGCGGCTCCCGGACGCGTGATGGAGGACGCGTGACGCCTTCCGCTGTCGCGACGACCTTCGCGCTGATGATGCGCGCATCGGCGGTCATCAGACGGCTGGTGGGGCAGGCCTTCTCGGACCTTCTCGCTTGGATGATCCTGCCGCTGTTGCTGCTCCTGTTCGGGCGGTAGACTCCCTCGAGGCGGGCACGCTCCGACATACTTCGACCCGGCACCCACGCGTCGTTGGTAAACTGACGCGTTCCCATGTCAGCGCATCCGGCCACGAGCCGCAGGAGCCCCTCATGAACTCGGACCTCACTACTGCCGCGCCGCTCTCACTTCCTCCCCACGTGCAGCTGATTCGAATGGGCATCGGCGGGTGGGTCTCGGCGGTGGTGTATCACGCCGCTAAGATGAAGCTGGCCGATCACCTGGCGGACGGGCCGAAGGACGCGGCGCAGGTGGCGGCAGAGACCAACACGCACGCGCCGACGATGCATCGATTCATGCGCACGCTCGCGGGGTTCGGCATTCTCACCGAGGGCGAGGGCGGCCGGTTCGCCCTCACGCCCATGGGCGAGGCGCTGCGGTCCGATGCGCCGGGCGCGGCGTGGCCCACGCTGATGGCCTTCTGCGGGCCGACGTTCACGCGCACCTGGGAAGAGATGCCGCACTCGCTGGCCACGGGCCTGACGGCATTCGAGAAGACATGGGGGATGCCGATGTTCGACTATCTCGGGCAGCATCCAGAGGAGGCGTCGCAGTTCAGCCAGGCAATGGTCGGCGTCCACGGCACCGAGCCGCCAACGGTGGCTGCCGCCTACGACTTTTCGACGGTCAAGACGGTGGTGGACGTGGGCGGCGCCACCGGCAACATGCTGGCAGCGATCCTGTCGCATCACCCTGGCCCACGCGGGGTGCTGTTCGATCGGCCGTACGTGGTCGCCGACGCGCCGGCGCTGCTCGAGGCGCGTGGGGTGGCGTCGCGGGTGACGATCGAGAGCGGCAACTTCTTCGAAGGCGTGCCGTCAGGCGGCGACGTCTACATCCTGTCGCACATCATCCACGACTGGAACGAGGCGCAATGCCTCACCATCCTCGGCCACGTCCGCAAGGCGATGCCCAGGAACGGCCGGCTGATGATCGTAGAGACGGTGCTGCCGCCGGGCGACACGCCGCACCAGGGCAAGCTGCAGGACATGATCATGCTGGTGTTCCCCGGCGGGCAGGAGCGCACGGAGGCGGAGTATGCAGCGCTGCTCGCCAAGGCCGACTTCAAGCTCACGCGCGTGGTGCCCACCGAATCGCCGGTGAGCCTCGTGGAGGCCGTGCCCGTGTAGCCACACCCGGGGCGATGTGTTGCCGCCCACCACCGTGGGCACGATCTGGGCGTCCTTGATCTTCTCCACGTCGATCGTGTGTGGGTTCGTGAGTTCCCGGCCGCGGTCAGCCTGTCGGAGTTGGTCGATCGCGTCGTCGCGCGCCATCGGCCTGTCGCCCGAGCCTCGAGTGTCGAGCTCAACTACGCGGTGCCTGCGACCCCGCTCGTCCTGCAGACCGATGCCACGTTGCTCGAGCAGGCGCTCAGCAACCTGGTCGACAACGCGATCCGCTATAACGTCGCTGGCGGGCACGTCGCCGTGGTGCTCGACTGCGGCGCCGCGAACCATTTCGTGTTGTCGGTCACCGACGACGGCGTTGGGTGAGCGTTGAAAACCTCGAACACCTGACGACCCGCTGGTGTCGCGGTTCTGAGGCAAGGACAAGACGGCCCACCGGCAAGGGTCTGGGACTGGCCATTGTGGCGCGGCTCTTGGCGTGGGGCCGGCCGACGAGGCCGAGGTGCGCCCACCGAACGCAAACGGCTGGGAACAGAGGGGGCGTGCACACGCCGCTGGTCGTGTCGGGCGCCACGGTCCTGCGCGCCGGCGAACGGGAGCAGGCGCTCGTAAGCAGCGTGGATCTGTTTGCCACCATCGCGCAGCTTGCGGGTTCGCCGATCGGGGCCTGGCAGGACAGCCTCAGCTTCGCGCCACTGTTGGCGGGCGCCGGCGCTGGCCCACGCCAGGAGGGCTACACCGAGTACTCTGGATCCGATCGCTCGAGCCTGCATGGCTTGGGCCATTCGCGACGAGCGCTACAAACTGATCGTCTTCGACTCCGGCGAGCGGCGCCTCTTCGATCTGGAGCAGGATCCCACTAAGGGCACAGACCTCGCGGCGACTACCGACGCTCAGCGAGCGCTGGCGCGACCCCGGACCCCTGCTGTTCTACGACTCGCCCGGGTCGTGGGCCACTTCATGACCCAAGTACCGCGACATCGCGTCCGTAGTCGGCAGGCCATCGCATTGAGTATGCTGTCGCCAAGAGTCTGGGCACCGACGCCCCCAAGAGGATTGAACCGATGCGATACCTGAATCTGCTCGTCTGCTCCGCCGTTGCCATCGTTGCGCTCGTCTCCGCCACGCCGACCTACGCGCAGGGCGAGTTGCGGTTCGGCGTGTGGGACAACACCACCGACCCCAACAACGTGATGACCTACGAGGCCTACGAGAAAGGCGGCAGCAAGCTCACCGTGAGCAACCCCAGCAAGCCTGAGGCCGCGTGGAGCTACGTGACGCTCTTCGACGGCACCTTCCGTCCCGTCACCGGCCAGCCCGGTTCCGAGACGGCCGTTGAACTGATCAACGGAAGCGCGAAGAGCATTCGCATCCTCAACAAACGGGACGGCCTGGTCTACCAGGTGGTGATCAACTCGTTGTCGGAAGACAACATGACGATCAGCAACGAGTACATCCGGATGGACAAGGCCGGCAAGATCACGGGCGTCACGCACGTGACCTACAAGAAGCGCAAGAAGTAGCCCGCGCTCCGCACGCCTTCGTCGCGTCGGGGCGACTACTTCGGCTGCTCGAGACTGACCGTCTTGACCGGACCCATCCCGACGATGCGGACGACCGCTTCTTCATCCTTCGCGCCGTCGTAGTGATGCCCGAACGCCGGGTGGTAGACGAAGCTCCCGGCCTTCATCGGGGTCATCTTGGCCGGGTCGTAGGTGTCGGTGTCGGGTCCGAGCGCCACATACCAGGTGCCCTTGACGACGGTCACGAACCGGTCCTGATCGTGGAAGTGCGGCCGACTCCCTCTGCCGGGGGCAAACGTGATCTGTACGGCATACATGCCGGCCTTCGTCGGGTCGCCGTAGAGCACGACCTGCGTCGATGTGCCGGTCGGCTTGATGTCGTCGGCCGTGATGGCCTTGAACTGGCTCAGCGGAATGGTCTGGGTCGGGGCCTGGGTCTGGCTCGAGCCCGTCGTTCCCGCAAGAAAGCACACGCCGACACCACAGAGAATCCATCGCGACACCGACTGTCGTCTATTCATGTTCTGCTCCGATGAGGAACGAGGGTCCCGAAGCCCGGCAGCGATAGTGCCACGGGCCCGAAGTGGCGCGATTATAGCCGTGTTGGCCGCGCGACGGCGACCGAACCACCAGACCGAACGAGGGTCCGGGCCAAACCGGCGCCGGTAGGTGATACTGTGCGGGACCGAACGCCCGTCACACTGGAGGTGAGCTTGTGAGAAAAGGATTGATCCTTGTCGCGTCGCTGATCGGTGCCCTCGGCGGCCTGGCCTACGCCCAGCAACCCGCTCCGCAGGCCGCCGCGCCGCAGGCCCCCGCCGCGCCGCCGAAGATTGCCGTGCTGATTGTGACCGGCCAGAGCGGACACAACTGGAAGGGCACGACGCCGCTGCTGCGCAAGATTCTCGAAGACACCGAGAAGTTCGACGTGCGCGTGACGGAGGAATTCCGCGGCGCGGGGCCGGAAACGCTGGCGCCCTACGACCTCGTGGTGCTGAACTACTTCGAGCGGGGCAGGGCGGAACTGCGGTTCGGCGACCGCGCCAATAACGCGCTGCTCGACTTCGTGCGAAGCGGCAAGGGGCTGGTGGTCTACCACTTCTCGATGGCCGCCTTCGATGGCTTTACCGAGTACGAAAAGATGTCGGCCGGCAACTGGCGGCCCGGTAACGGCCACCATTCGGCTCCCCATAGCTTCGTCGTGGACATCAAGGACCAGGAGCACCCGATCACCAAGGGGCTGAAGCTGTCGTTCCCCCAGCCCAACGACGAACTCTACGGCAACCTGCGCTGGCAACCCGCCGGCTCGTACCACGTGCTTGCCACGGCGTACGACGACCACGACCTCTCCCAGGCCAGCCGGACGGACGCGAAAGCGCCGCAGCCACTCGAGGGCGCGGGCGCGCACCAGCCGATGTTGTGGACGGTCGACTACGGCAAGGGCCGCGTCTTCACGACGGCGCTCGGCCACGACGTGGAGCAGGTGCAGACGCCGGCGTTCATGACGACGTTCGCCCGCGGCGCCGAGTGGGCCGCCACCGGCAAGGTCACCCTGCCGATTCCAGCTGTGATGGCGAAGTAGGAATCTGGGGATATCCCGGGACGTTTCTGCTGAATTCGCGAGACCAGGTGCTCCGACGCCCCACGCCGACGTGTGCAAGTCCGGCCGAGATTCCCCTCGTGATGCCTGCGGACGGTGCTATAGTTTCGCCGATCGGCGCTCGGCGGTCCGGCGGCGCCCGTTCGTTTCGACCCACACTTTACGTTTTCGAAGGAGCGCTCCCGATGAGCCGTCTGTGGACTCGCGCTGGTGTCCTCGCTCTTGGAATTGTCGTGTCAGCCATCGGCACCGCCGCGGCCCAAGCGCCCGCGGCTGCGCCGACCTTTGCCAAAGACATCGCGCCCATCTTCCAGGCCAAGTGCGAGGCGTGCCACCGCGCTGACTCGATTGCGCCGATGTCGCTTGTGACCTACGAGCAGTCGCGGCCGTGGGCGCGGTCGATCAAGTCGCGCGTGGCCACGCGCCAGATGCCGCCCTGGCACATCGACAAGACCATCGGCATCCAGGAGTTCGCCAACGACCGCTCGCTGAGCGACGCCGAGATCGACACAGTCGTGAAGTGGGTCGACGCGGGCGCGCCCAAGGGCGACATGAAGGACATGCCCAAGCCCGTCGAGTGGCCCTCCGAGCAGGGCTGGAACTACGCGAAGGAATTCGGGCAGGCCGAACCGGATCTCATCGTGCGCTCCGCGCCGTGGACGCAGAAGGCCGGCGCAAACGACGCGTGGTGGAAGCCGGTTGTGCCCACCGGCCTGACCGAGGCCCGCTGGGTGCGCGCGCTCGAGATTCGCCCCACCACCGTCAAGGGCCGCAAGATCACGCACCACGCCATTGCACGTCTGCAGCAGACCGAAACCGACGACCTGGCCGTGAACCCGCCCGACGCCAACGGCAATCCGCTGCCGGGCACGTTCATGGAATGGGCCGTTGGCAAGCAGGGCGAGAAGATGCGGCCGGGTAGCGGCAAGCTGATGCTGCCGGGCTCGAAGGTGGTCTGGGACATCCACTACTCGAACGGTGGCGAAGACATCACCGACCAGGTCGAGCTCGGCGTCTACTTCTACCCCAAGGGGCAAGAGCCGAAGCTGCGCCAGGTGCTACACCTGATGGGCGCGACCAACGCGGGCGGCGTGGACCTGCCGCCCAACACCGTGAAGGCCACCGAGGGCTACTTCGTGCTCCGTGAGAACGGCCGCGTCGAGAGCTTCCAGCCCCACATGCACTTGCGCGGCAAGGCGATGTCGATGGAAGCGATTCTGCCAAACGGCGGCACGCAGGTGCTGAGCCATGTGGCGGAGTTCAACTTCAACTGGCACAACTCGTACGTCTATGCCCCGAATGCCGCGCCGCTCCTGCCCAAGGGCACGATCCTGAAGATCACGGGCTGGCACGACAACACGACCGCCAACAAGGCGAACCCCGATCCCAACGTGTGGGTGGGCTACGGCGACCGCACCGTCGACGAGATGGCGCACGCGTGGGTGAACGTCACCTACATGAACGACGACGATTACCGGGCCGAGGTGAAGGTGCGCCGCGAGGCGCTCGGCCTCACGACGAGCGAGCGCCAGCAGCAGTAGTCGCCCATTCGCCGCTTTGTCGACATCGCCAAGGGTGCCGCCTCTTCCCGAGACCGGCACCCTTGCTTTTTCTGGAGGTCTTTCGTCATGCGCGTGCTCCCACTGATTGCCGTCGCCGTCGTCTCGATGGCCCTCACGCTTGGTGCCAGGCAGCAGGCGCCGTCGCCTCCGCAAGGCATCCTCATGGAGCCTCTGGGCCAGGCGGGCGAAGCCGTCTTCCCCGCCTTCGAGGGGTGGGGACCCACCAAGGATGGAGGGCAGGTGCTGCTTGTCGGGTACTTCAATCGCAACAAGGATCAAGAGCTCGATATTCCGATTGGTCCCGACAACCGGATCGAACCCGGTGGACCAGACTACGGGCAGCCAACACGGTTCCACGTCGGGCGCCAGTACGGCGTGTTCGCGATCACGATACCGAAGGACTTCGGCACCAAGAAGCTGACCTGGACGCTGCGCGCCAACGGTCACACGTCGACCGTCTCGTTCTGGGCCAACCCGCAGTACTGGATCGACTTCTACAAGAACCTGGCAAACGGCAACGAGCCGCCGCGGATCAAGTTCTCGCCCACGGGGGCAGCCGCCTTCGGTCCGCCCGTGCAGCGCACGGTGCACACGTTGACCGGCGTCGTCGGGCAACCCGTGACGGTCACGGCGTGGGTCGCCGACCAGCCGCCGACGATTCACACCGAGGAAGGCCCAGGCGGCGCAGCGGCGCCCGGGCGGCGCCCGGCGCGCACGCCCGCTGAAGAACCGCTGCCGGCCATCATCGGCGGCCGCGTCTTCGCAGGTGGCCTGTCGGCCCCGGCTCCGCCGGGCGGCGGCGCGGCGGCGAGAAGCGCCCAGCGCCGTGGCGACTACCGCGTGATCTGGAAGAAGTATCGAGGACCCGGCGACGTGAAGATCGCCGACGACCTCTTGCCGCTCGTGAACGACGGCGACGCGACGAAGTTCGTCGAGGCCACGACCACCGCGACCTTCAGCGTCGCCGGGGAGTACTGGCTGCGGGCCGTCGTGAACGACAGCTCGGGCGACGGCGGCGGCGGCGATCAGTGCTGCTGGACGACGGCGCACGTCGTCGTGAATATCAAGTAGTTCCGCCGGCGGTCTCTGGCAACGGGCGACTCCACGGTGCGCGATGTGGCGACCGCGTGCCATGGAGCCGGTTGACTACGACGGCGGCGTCACGGGCAGGACGCACGCCCTTGTTCACCGACGCGACCGTGATACCTCTCGTCTGACGTGGCCTGCGGCATCCTGTGTCCGTCCCGCGACCTCGTCCGCGACGCCTCCGTCGTGAAGGGCAGGATTGTTCGTGAGATCCCCGGCCGCCTGCTCGAGCTTGCCCTTGAGCACTGTGGTCTGGCCTTGGACTTCATCGCGATTCGTACTGGTGGCGAGCTGCTGCAGCCACGACGACCACGGACCCGAGCGGCGGGACATGGTCGGTACGTGAATCAGCGCGTCGTTCGCGCGCTGGCGCTGTTCGAGTATGGAGAATCGCCCGCCGCGTTGTGCGCGCGCACGCGATACCTGTACGTCGTTCGCGAGGCGCGGCCCGTATCCGTGTAGGTCGTCGCGGTGCCGGCCACCGCCGCGACCTGGACGAAGGTCGTGCAACCCGTACCGGTGCAGCGTTCGATGCGCACCTCGGTTCGATTCGTCGTGGTGTTGGTCCAGTCAAGGCAAATCGAAGTGCGCGACAGCGCAGTCGCGGTCAGACCGGTGGGGGCACTCGGGAGCGCCGGCGCGTTCACGACGATGGACGCGCTGGTCGTGTTCGACAAACTGCCGTTGTCGGTGACGGTGAGGGTCGCGGTGTAGGTACCCGGCGTCGCGTAGACGTGCGTGGTGCTCACACCGGAGCCTACCCCGCCATCGCCGAATGCCCACGTCCACGCCGTGATGAAGCCCCCGAGATCGCTCGACGCCGCCCCATCGAATGTCACGGTGAGCGGCGCCGTACCCGACGACGGTGTCGCCGACATGACCGCCGCCGGTGGATCGTTGGCACTGATGATCGTGATGCTGGCGGTGTTCGAGTACGCCGAGGGTCCAGCAGCGTTGGCGGCGCGAACGCGGTAGTTGTAGCTTCGTGCCGCGAAAGCGCTGTCGGCATAGGTGAAGCTGTTTGCCGGCAGGGTCGCGAGCGTGACACACGGCGTCCACGCAGTGCCGGTGTACTCCGACCGCTCGACGGAGTACGCGCTCTCGTCCGTCGCATGGTCCTGCCAGTCGAGCACGATCGCTCCGGCGCGCAGGTCGGCGGTCAGCCCGGACGGCGCCAGAGGCAACGCGAGATCACCGGCGCCAACCGCCAGCAGGTCACCAGGGCGTCGTAGCCACCCGTGGCGCAGACGTCGCCGCTCGGCAAGGCCGCCGCCCACACCGTGGCCTGCGCCGAGAACGCCTGCCACAGCAGAGTCCCGGACGTGTCATAGCCTGCCGTCACTCCCGGAATGTAGCCACCAGGCAGGTTCGGCCCACCACGTCCGGTCACAACGGTCGTGCCGTCGCTGAGCGTCAGTACGACGGCGGGGATCTCGTCGGTGTTCAATCCACCGTCGCGCACGGCTTCCCATCTGACGAGGCCGCTCGTATCGAACGACACCGTGTACCAGTCGAGCAGCAGGCGTCGATCTCGACCGTCCCGGTGGCCGAATGCGGCGCCTCGCCGAGCAGCGCCGTCGTGGTGAGCGCACACGCGCCGCCACGCTTGACCCGGTGCCATGTGA
>JANNEJ010000919.1:0-3472 GCA_031378585.1 Acidobacteriota bacterium
ACGCGCTCGACTACTTCCTGCCAGAGTTCAAGCGCACGCCTGTGGCGATCGTCACGGTGTCGGGCGGTGGTCACGGCGGCGTCATCGCCTGGTCGCAGCTCGTTCCGGTACTCGTCTACATGGGCGCGTTCGTGCTGCCCCAGACCGTGGCCGTGTCGAAGGTGCAGGACACGTTCGACGCCGACGGCCATGCCGTCGACCCGGTCTACGAGAAGCGCATCGACGCCATGCTGGCCGAATTGATCTGGCTGGCCGGGCGTCTCGAGGACGCATGACGGCGGGCCGGCTCGTCGCACGTGTCGCCATGGCCGCCCGTACGCGTAACTAGCGCACCTCGAAACGCGTCTGGCCGAGCACGGCGCCGCCATCTACGAGCAACTCGACCCGCCACTCGCCAGGACTGACCGTCAGCCGGCTGAATGTGCGGTAGCCCGTGCCGGGATTCGCACCTACCGTGAGCGTGGTCTCATGCCGCAGGCGGTCGCCCAGATACCAGCGGTGATGCACGCGCGTAGCGTGGGACGACGCGATGCGCGTGTAGTACGACAGGCGTCCAGGCGCACTGACCGCGCCGACCGCGTCGCAGCGCCAGGCGCCGTCGGTGGTCAGTGTGTGGCACACGGCGGCCGACAGCACGCGCAGGTCGTCGGGCGCGGATGCCATTGACGCACTACGAGTTGCGACTGGGATTGATGGAGGTGTCCGCACTGCGGGTGGATCGAGCACGACCGCCGAGCGGGCTGGCGCCGGAGCAAGGACAAGGGGCTCGGGTGTGGCCGGCACGGCCTCAGCGGACGGCGTCGTAGGGCTTGCGCCAATGGCACGTGATGGCGGCGCGGTGCTCGTGGTCGAAGAATCCGCCCCGGCCGTGTGTCTGCCCCCCGTCGGCATGAGCCACAGACCGGCGGCGACCAGGATGGCCAACCCGGCCAATACGACGACGACCGCGGCAAACGCGCGCGAGGAACCGACGGCCGGCACCGCGGGCCGGTGAACCGGCGTCGCCGGGGTCACCGGGCCTGCCGGGCTCGCGCGCGGCAGGACCCGCGGCGCAACTGGCGTCTCAGACATCTGAGGCGCCCCCAGCCCGGCCGGGTCCTCGAACGGCAATCCGCGCGCGTCACAGAAGTCGCGCAAGTTGTCGCGGCTGGTGGCCACCAGCGGATGTGCCGGGTCCAGTCCGGCCGCCGCGATGGCATACGCGCGACGATAGAACTGCTCGGCGTCGGTGAGCTCGAGATTCTGCTCGCAGACCACCGCCAGGTTGTTGAAGGTGCTGGCCAGGTCGGGATGCCGCGGTCCGAGGACGGCCTCCTGGAGCGCGGCTGCCTCGCGCAGCAGCGCTTCGGCGCCGGCGAAGTCGCCCGCGCTCGCGGCTTTCTCTGCGGATTCGATCACCGGCTGAAATTCGCGCACGTCCGGCATGGTGTCTCCGGGTGGCAGAGCTCAGGGAGTCGCTCGACGACCGTGGGCGTCATTGTAGACCACCGAGCCACGCATCCAGACGGCAAGGACGTAGACGCGGGATAATCGGAGCACGTGTCCGAGACTTCTGCCACCAAGGCCATCCTCATCCATGGCACCGGCGGCTGCACCGCCGCCGACGGCTGGCTGCCCTTCGTGGAGCGGGATCTGCGCGCCATGGGCCTGTCGGTCGTCAACCGTACGTTTCCCGACAACGTGGCCGCGCGGGCGGAGATCTGGCTGCCGTTCCTCGAAAGTCTGGGCGCCGACGAGCACACGGTGCTCATCGGGCACTCGTCGGGTGCCGTGGCGGCGATGCGCTACGCCGAGACGCACCGGCTGCTCGGGACGGTGCTCGTGGGCGTGTGTCACACCGACCTGGGCGATCCAGGCGAGCGTGCCAGCGGCTACTACCGCGCGGCGTGGCAGTGGGACGCCATCCGCGCGAACCAGCAGTGGATCGGGATCTTCCAGTCCGCCGATGATCCGTGCATCCCGGTGGCCGAGGCCAGGTTCGTCGCCGCGCAGTTGCGTTGCAGCTACTTCGAGCACACCGACCGCGGACACTTCGTGGACCGCGCGCCCTTTCCCGAGCTCGTGCAGTTCGTGCGCCGCAAGCTCGCACCGACGGCGGGAGTGTAGCGCATGCGGCGTCCGCGCTATCCCGGCAAGAATCCACGGGCCTTCCATCTGAAGTACAAGGAGCTGCAGCCCGAGCGCTACGCGGCCGACGTGCAGAAGGTGCTGCAGTCGGGGAAGACGCCGGCCGGCACGCACCGTCCCATCATGGTGGACGAGATGCTGCGCGTGCTCGTGCCGCGACCTGGCGACGTGGCGGTGGACTGCACGTTGGGCTTCGGCGGACATGCGCGGGCGCTGCTCGAGCGGATTCAGCCAGGCGGCCGCCTGATCGGCCTCGACATCGATCCCCTTGAACTGCCGCGCACCGAAACCCGGCTGCGCGGCGCGGGCTTTGGCCCCGACGTGTTCCAGGCGTGCCGCACCAACTTCGCGGGGCTCACGCAGGTGCTCGCGCGCGAAGGGATCGCGGGCGCCGACCTCGTGTGCGCCGACCTCGGCGTGTCGTCGATGCAGCTCGACAATCCCGAGCGCGGGTTCACCTACAAGGACGCCGCGCCGCTCGACATGCGCATGAACCCGTCGCGGGGCGAGCCGGCCTCGGCCCTGCTGGCGCGGCTGAGCGCCACGGCCCTGGCCGAACTGCTCGAGGCGAATGCCGACGAGCCGCACGCGGCCGCGATTGCGCGCCGGGTAGCGGGGCAGGGTCTCACCACGACGCGCGACCTGGCCGACGAAGTGCGGCAGGCCGTGGTCGAGGCGCGTCCGGCCGGCTGGGAAGCCGCCGCGGACCTGTCGGTGCGTCGCGTGTTCCAGGCGATTCGTATCGCGGTGAACGGCGAGCTCTCGTCGCTCGATGCGCTGCTGCGCGCGCTGCCAGGCGATCTGGCCCCCGGCGGTCGGGTGGCCATCCTCACGTTTCACTCCGGCGAAGATCGGCGCGTGAAGAAGGCCTTCCAGGCGGGTCAGCGCGAGGGCGTGTACGTGCCGGACAGCGGCGACGTGGTGCGCGCATCGGCCGAGGAAATCCGCGCCAATCCCCGCGCGGGGTCCGCGAAGCTGCGGTGGGCCGTACGCGTGCCGGAACGCTCGTCAACGAGGCTCGTGTGAGCGTGAACCTGAAGCCGTGGCGTCCGGCGCTCGTAGAGTCTCTGCGATCCTACGACCGGCACACATTCGTCGCGGATCTGGTTGCCGGGCTGACCGTGGGCGTCGTGGCGCTGCCACTGGCCATGGCCTTTGGCATCGCGTCCGGCGTAACACCCCAGGCGGGTATCTACACGGCGATCGTCGGCGGGTTCCTGGTGTCGCTGCTCGGCGGTTCCAGGATCCAGGTCGGCGGCCCCACCGGGGCCTTCGTCGTGATCGTGGCCGGGATCATCGCGGCCCATGGCCTGCCAGGGCTGTTGATGGTCACGATGATGGCGGG
>JANNEJ010000976.1:0-5318 GCA_031378585.1 Acidobacteriota bacterium
GACATCTCGATGGAGGAAATCAGGCCGGGACGCACCGGCAACGAGGCACTTCGGTCGGTCCTCACCCGCACGAAGGCCAAGGGGATCACCGGGACGATGTACACCCACCCCATTGGCCTGCACGGCCACGGGGCGGGGCCGCTCATTGGCCTGTGGGACTACCAGGACGGCGTGCCGGGGCGCGGCGACGCCAAGGTCGTGCCGTCGATGTGGTTCTCGATCGAGCTGCAGGCCACGACGCCCGTGCCGGAGTGGGGCGGCCAGCCCGTGCAGATGGCTCAGGAAGAAGACATGATCGTCGGCGCCGACGGCAGGACGCGGTGGGCGCTGAAGCGCCAGGACCGCCTGTTCCTGGTGAAGACCCGATAGGCCGCACGTCTACACCCGCTCGAAGACCGCGGTGTCGCGGTTCTTCCGCACCTCGTCCCAGCGGAAGTGCTGGCCGTTCATGGCCACGTACACACCCGGCGGCAGCACTTGCGCGAAGCTGAGCGCGCTGCCCAGGTTGAAGAGACCATCGGAGCTGCCGAAGGCGTAGGGAATCATCGCGCCGGTGAGCACGACCGTCTTGGTCGCGAGCCCGGCGACGGCGATGGCCCGCGCCGTGTCGACCATCGTGTCGGTGCCGTGGGTGACGACGATGCGGTCTTCCTCGCAGTGGCGGCACCGGTCAACCACGAGCGCGCGGTCGGCCTCGGTCATGTCGAGGCTGTCGATCATCATGAGCGTGTCGATCGCCACCGGCACGCGGGAGCGGCCCTTGGCCAGCATCTCCTGCACGTGCGTGTCCTTGAAGAACAACCGCCCGCGCACTTCGTCGTAGTCCTTGTCGAAGGTGCCACCGGTGACGAGGATGCGGATCATGATCGACCAGATGATTGCACAAGTGCCTGCGCTGCCTATCCTTACTGCATGCAGTACACCATCCGGGCCATTCCGCCGGGACTCGACGCGGCGCTCCGCCGGCGGGCGAAGGCCACGGCACTTCGACCACGTGCCGCAGATCGCGCGGGTCTGACCCGTGAAATAATCGGCCCCGCGGAGTCGCGTATCGGTATTTCCCGAGACCCGAGCCCCGAGACCCGAGCCCCGCCCATGTATGCCATCGCCAATGTCCGCTACCGCCGGCCGATCGAGGAAGTCATCGCGGCCACCGA
The DNA here is from genome assembly GCA_031378585.1 of Acidobacteriota bacterium. Classification (GTDB taxonomy): domain Bacteria; phylum Acidobacteriota; class Vicinamibacteria; order Vicinamibacterales; family UBA2999; genus CADEFD01. The sequence goes on from JANNEJ010000976.1 coordinate 1,158, forward strand.
ACCCCACCGCGCCTACCTGCGCCAGTTGAAGGCCGAGGGCACGCTGGTTGCCGCTGGCCCGATGGATCCGCGCTACGGCGGCATCTTCCTGCTCAAGGTGTCGGACGAGAACCCGCAGCGTGCACTCGACGCGATCCGCGACGGCGACCCGTTCCATCAGCAGCACATCGCGCAGTACGAGCTGATGTGCTGGAACGTGGTGACTGGCCGCGACGATCTCGACCGGATCACGACGCCCGGCGCCTGACCAGCTCTACCGCCGTCAGCGGAAGAGCGACTTGGCCAACGACAGGTGCACGCCCTTGGTGGCGTCGACCGCCTGCGTCACATGCAGGTCGCCCGAGAGCGAGCACAACATGTAGGCGTCGTCGGCGCTCATCTTCTTCTCGGTGACCAGCCAGTCGACCATCTCGCGCACCGCCAGCTTGGTGGCCTCGTCGAGATCCTCGTGAAGCCCCATGGCGATGTAGTGCGTCGGCGTTTCGGCTCGCGGCCACCGCAGCCGCCGCCCCTTGTGCAGGCGCACCTCGAAGGAACCGCGCAACGACGTCTCGAGCGCGGTGCCGGTGACCTCGCCGTGCCCCTGCATGGCATGCCCGTCGCCCACCGACAGCAGTGCGCCGGCCACGTGCACGGGCAGGTAGAGCGTGGAGCCGGCGACGAGATCCTTGTTGTCGAGGTTGCCGCCGTGCCATCCGGGCGGGCGGCTCGAAATGCGTCCGGCCAGTGGCGGCGGGGCCACGCCGATGGACCCGAAGAACGGCGCGAGCGGCAGCGTGATGCCGGGACCGAAATCCACCGAGGTCGCGCCAGCAGGCCAGCGCAGCAGCTTCAGCTTCGCGTAGGGGAAATCGTCGGGCAGCGTGCCGCCGCCGGGCGCGAAGGCGTTCACCCCGTAGTGGTGCAGGAAGTCGATGGCAAGCACGCGGATCTCGAGCATGTCGCCGGGCTCGGCGCCTTCGACGAAGATCGGGCCCGTCATGGGATGCGCGCCGGGACCACGTTCAGTGACGCGCTGCTCGACCGCCTTCAGCGCGTCCGGGATGTCGGCTTCGGCAACGCCGGCCAGCCTGAGCCGCTGCAGTCCGCCCGCCACCATGGTCTCGACGCGCACGCGTTCGCCCGACGCCATCCGCAGCACCGGCGCCACCTTCGCGTCGTAGTAGCCCCAATGGACGTTGGCCGGCGTGAGTGGCAGCTCATGCATGCGCTGCGCTTGCGCAGCCACGACGGCCACACCGAACAACGAGACCGGTATCCACACCAATTGACGTCGCGTCATTCTGACTCCACGCTTTGAGCTGAAGATTTGTCACTCGCCCGCGGGCCGGACCACTCGACCGTGTCGCGTGGACCAACTCGCGAGCCGGCCGTTCTCACGCTACCCGTCCGCACGAGCGGCCGGCGGCGGCACCACCACCAGTGACAGCGCCATGGCGATGACCGCGGCCAGCAGTCCCCACATGGCGGCCGTCATCCACGCTGGCCCGGGATGCCCGAACGTCTGCACTGCGAGCACGCCTGCGACACCGCAGACCGTGGACGCAACCGCTCCGGCTGTGCTGGCGCGCGGAATGAACAGCCCGGCCAGGATTGGCACGAACAAGCCCACGCCCATCAGCGTATAGAAGATGCTCAGGACCGCAATCACCGACTCGGCCGTCATCGCCAGCATCACGGCGGCGGCGCCCAGGCCCACGGCCGTCACCCGCGCCACCAGCAACTGCCGCTGTTCGTCGGCCCCCCGGTTGATGAAGCGCGAGTAGAGGTCGCGCGTCACCGACGTGGTCAACATGAAGAGCACCGCGTCGGCCGCGCTGATCTCGGCGGAGAACACGGCGGCCAGCCCCAGGCTGCCGATCGCCGGCGGCACCCCCTGCAGGAGCAGCGTGGGCAAGGCGAGTTCCGGTGACGCCAGATCGGGGAAGCGCACGCGCGCAATCATCCCCATGCCCACCGGCACGATGGCGTAGAGGAAGAGGCCCAGGGCATTCAGTCCCACGCCGATCCGCACAGCCGAGGCGTCGCGCGCGCCGTAGACCTTCTGCAGCAGTCCGGGCGACACCACGAACGCCGGGGCCAGCATCGCCAGATAGACCCAGCCCGACGCGCCGCCCTGCATGAAGCCCCAGTACGTGTCGGTTGGCTGCAGCAGTTGAATGGCCGGCCAGCCGCCGGCCGCCGCCCAGGCAAACGGCAGCGCGATGCCCAGACCGACCAGCTTCACGGTGAGCTGCACCATGTTGACCCAGGCCGACGTGAGCAGACCGCCGGCGGCGAAGTAGGTGGTGACGACCACGCCGCCGATGATGCAGCCCCACAGCTTGGGCACGCCGGCCACCACGCCGAGAATCCACGCCAGTGCGATCAGTTGACCGCTCAGGATGAAGAGCGCGCCCACCCACAACAGCAAGCCGATGAGCAGACGCTCGCTCGGCCCGAAGCGATGTTCGAGGTAGTCGCCCACGGTGCGCAGGTTGTGGCGCACGGTGATCCGGTGGATGGCGGGTCCGATCCAGAACGCGAGCGCCACCGATCCAATCGCGGCCGAGCCCACCCACCACCAGGCGGCAAGCCCGTCGCGATAGCCCAGGCCGGTGGCGCCCACGGTCGAGCCCGCACCGATGTTGGCGGCGAGCATCGTCGAGAAGAGCAGGCCCGGACCGAGCGACCGCCCGGCCACGAAGAAGCCCTCGGCGGTGCGTACCTTGCGGCCAATCCACAAGCCCAGGCCGATGATGCCCGCCGAGTAGGCGAGCAGAAGGAGCAGCGTGCTGGTCATCGGCAGCTCGTGCGCGCGGGAGGCGTATGCGGCGCGGGCGGCGTGGGCCAACCCGTCACAGCAGGAAGCCCGCGATCGTGGCGGTCACGAAGTTGGCGAGCGTGCCGGCAACCATGGCGCGAATGCCGAGCCGCGCAAGGTCGTGACGGCGATTGGGCGCCAGCGCGCCGATGCCGCCAATCTGGATGCCGATCGAGCTGAAGTTGGCGAAACCGCAGAGCGCGTAGGTGGCAATCGTGAACGAGCGTGGATCGAGCGCGTCCTTGAGCGTGCCAAGCTGTGAGTAGGCCACGAACTCGTTCAGCACCATGCGTGTGCCGAGCAGGTTGCCGATGGCCGAAGCGTCTTGCCACGGCACGCCCATGCTCCAGGCCAGCGGCGCGAACACCCACCCGAAGATCTGCTGCATGCTGAGGCCCACGAGGCCCAGCGCGGCGTTGGTCATGGCAATGAGGGCCAGGAACGAGATCAGCATGGCGCCCACGTTGAGCGCCAGTGCCAGGCCTTCGGAGGTGCCGCGGCCGGCTGCGTCGATCACGTTCACGTCGGTGCGTTCCACGTCGAGCGTCACCGTGCCCATGGTCTTGGGCTGCCCTGTTTCTGGCACGAAGATCTTCGCCATCATCAGCGTGCCAGGCGCGGTCATGATGACCGCCGTAAGCAGATGGCGCGCCTCGATGCCGAACAGGATGTAGGCGGCCATGATGCCGCCCGAGATGTGCGCCATGCCCGAGGTCATCACCGTCATCAGCTCGGATCGCGTCATCTCCGGCAGGTAGGGGCGAATCGTGAGCGGCGCCTCGGTCTGGCCCATGAAGATGCTGGCGGCCACGTTGAGCGTCTCGGCGCCGCTGGCCTTCATGACCCGGCGCATGCCGATGGCGAAGAGGCGGACGACGAACTGCATCACGCCGAGGTAGTAGAGGATGGCGAAGAGCGCGGCGATGAAGATGATGGTCGGCAGCACCTGGAACGCGAAGATCACCGAGTACTGCGCGCCCTCTGGGCCGAGCACGGCGGTCATGATGCGCGGCCACGCCTCCTTGTTGCCGAGCGGCCCGAACACGAACCCGGCCCCGACGTTGGCGAAGTCGAGCAGGCGGTTGATCCCCTGTCCGAGGACAATGAAGAGCTGCCGTCCCGGCGTGGTCTTGAGCACGAGCAGCGCAAAGAGCATCTGCAGACCAAGTCCCCACGCCACGGTGCGACGGTCGATGGCGTTGCGGTTGGTCGACGAGCAGTAGGCAATCGTCAGGATGACGAGCAGGCCCACGAGGGACTGCACCTTGGGCGCCTGCGCGGCATAGGCCGTCAGCGCCGCGGCCGCGGCCACCGCCAGGGCGCCGCCCACGATCACCAGGTCTTGCCTGGTCCAGGGC
>JANNEJ010000987.1:0-8149 GCA_031378585.1 Acidobacteriota bacterium
CACAAACGCGCGCTCTTCGACATCGGAGCGTCTGGTCCGTTTGCGGGCTTCGTCGTGGCCGTGCCCCTGCTGGCACTGGGACTGGCCTGGTCGCGGCTGGTCCCGATGCCCGACCGGCCGGAGCTGATCGCGCTCGGCGAGCCGCTCGTCTACCGCGTCGCCCAGTACGCGATCTGGGGCGCGCTGCCAGACGGGCAGATCCTGAACCTTCATCCCGTCGCGATTGCCGCGTGGTTTGGACTACTGGCCACCGCGCTCAATCTCTTCCCGATTGCGCAGCTCGATGGCGGGCATGTGGCGTATGCCGTCTTTGGCCGCCACGCGCGGTGGATTACGCTGGCCACTGCGGGCGGCGCGATCGGTCTCGCGTTCATGTCGATCAGCTGGGTGGCGTGGGCGCTCATGATGGTGGTCGTGCTCGCGGTGGTGGGCGTGCAGCATCCGCAGACGCTCGACGATCACCTGCCGCTCGACCGGCGCCGTCTCGCGCTGGCCGCCGCGGCCGCGCTGGTGTTCCTGGTGTGCTTCACCTCAAAGCCCGTGGAGCCAGTGGAGCCGGTCGCACAACTTGAGCCGACGCTGCCGCTCGCGTCGGCACGACACTGAACGGCTACAGCATACTGATCGGGTCGACGTCCACCGAGGCACGGCGCGCCACAGCCGGCAGCGCCGCAAGTGCCGCACGCACCGCCGCCTTCATGACCGCGCGATCGCCGCCCTTCAAGAAGAACTGCGCGCGGTGTTCGCCGCGCAGCTTCGCAATCGGCGCCGGCGCGGGCCCCAGCAGTACCACCCGTGATGCGCCGAGCGAGCTCTTGACCAGGGTGGCGAGCTCGCGGGCGGCGTCGAGCGCGGCGTTGAGCGACGCGCCCCGGACCACGACATTGATCATGGCCGTGACCGGCGGGTATCGCAGGGCAGTGCGGAACTCCAGTTCCTGGGCCACGAACGCGTCGTAGTCCTGTGCGCAACCGCAGCGCACCGCGTAGTGCGACGGGAAGAGTGTCTGCACGTACGCTTCACCCAGGCGCTCGCCACGCCCAGCCCGGCCGACGACCTGCGTGATCAGCTGGAACGTGCGCTCTGCCGCCCGGAAGTCCGGCAGGCCCAGCCCGACGTCGGCCGACACCACACCCACGAGCGTCACGTACGGAAAGTCATGCCCCTTGGCGATCATCTGCGTGCCCACGAGCAGATCGAGCTCGCGCCGGCCGAATCTGGCGAGCAGCGCCGTGAGACTGCCCCGCGTGCCGACCGTGTCACGATCGACGCGGCCAATCCGCGCCTCGGGAAAGCGCGCGCGCAGGTCCATCTCGAGCCGCTCGGTGCCACACCCCAGGTGTTCCATGTAGGGCGCCGCGCACTTCGGGCACACCGGCGGCACCGCGCAGCCGTAGTCGCAGTAGTGACAGCGCGCGCGGGCGCGCACGCCCGAGCCGTGCACGGTCATCGACACGCTGCAGTGCGGGCACTCCACCGTGCTGCCGCACTGGCGGCAGAGCACTGCCGATGACACCCCGCGACGATTCAGCAGCACCAGCGCCTGTTCCCCCACCGCGAGGCGCGCCGCGATGCCCTCAATCAGGCGCCGGCTCACGATCACCTCGGCGCCGGCTTCGGCCCACTCCTCGCGCATGTTGACCACGTGTACCGCCGCCATCGGTCGGTCGGCCACGCGCCGGTCGAGCGTCACGAGCGTGTAGCGGCCGCGCGTCGCGTTGTGGAACGACTCGAGCGACGGAGTGGCCGAGCCGAGCACCACGAGCGCGCCCTGCTGCTTGGCGCGCATCACCGCCACGTCACGGCCTTGGTACCGGGGCGTCTCATCCTGCTTGTAGGACGTGTCGTGCTCTTCGTCGACCACGACCAGTCCCACGCGCTCGAGCGGCGAGAATACGGCAGACCGCGTGCCGACCACGACATCCACACTGCCATCGCGGGCGCGGTGCCACTGGTCGTGGCGCTCGCCGTCGGAGAGGCCGCTGTGCTGGATGGCCACGCGGTCGCCGAAACGCGCCCGTACGCGACCAGCCACGGCAGGCGTGAGGGCGATTTCCGGCACGAGGATGAGCACCTGGCGCCCCTGGCGGCGCACGCGATCGGCCAGATGCAGGTAGATCTCGGTCTTGCCGCTGCCAGTGACGCCCTTGATCAGCGCCGCGCGGTACTCGCCCGCATCTGCCAACGGCTCGAGCACGTCGAGCGCGGCGCGTTGCTCATCGGTCAGCGTCAGCGGCGCGCCGTTGCCGTCGGGCGTGGTCGCATGCGCGGCGAAGGGGTCGCGCACGAGCGTCTCGTGCGTGACGACGACGATGCCGGCCTGCACGAAGCGTGTCAGTGTCGACGGGCCGATGCCGCGATCGGCGAGCTCGGAGGCCGGCAGTCCCGCGGGGGCGTCGACCAGCAGCGCCAGCGCCTCGCGCTGACGGACGCCGAGACGCGCGAGCGTCTCATCGCCCTGGCCAGGTGACGCGGCCCGCCCGCCGAGCGCCGCCCGCGCCGCGACCTGCGCCCCACGCGCGGTGAGCGTCGCGACCCGGCGGCGCTTGAACGTGCGGGCATCGCCCGTGAGCACGCGCGGCGGCAACGCCGAGGCCAGCACATCACCGGGTCCAGCCAGGTAGTAGTCGGCAACCCAGCGAGCCAGCGTCACGAGCAACGGCGGCACGAAGGCGACGGTGTCGCGCACCGCCAGCACGTCACGCACGCGCATCGACGGCGGCGGCGGTGGCGGCGAGGGATCGACGACGATGCCAGTCAGGCGTCGCGCGCCGAGCGGCACGTCCACCCGCGCACCTGCCGGCGGCGCCGGCGCGTCGTCGGGCAGCCGGTACGTGAGCACGTCGAGTGCCGGCACCGGCACGGCCACCGACACGAACCGCGACATGGCTAGCGCTGGAGAAGGTCGCGCACCTTCTTCATGTCTTCCCACACGTCGCGTTTCGCGGGCGGGTTGCGCAGCAGGTAGGCCGGATGGAACGTGGGCACGAGCGAGGCGCCGCGCCAGTCAAAGACCCGGCCTCGTAGTTTCGTGATGGGCTCGGAAGTGCGAAGCAGCGACTGCGACGCGAACTTGCCGAGCGCCACGACGACGCGCGGCTGCACAATCGCCAACTGCTCGAACAGGAACGGCTCGCACGTCTCGACTTCGTCAGGCTCAGGATTGCGGTTACCCGGCGGCCGGCACTTGATCAGGTTGGCGATGTAGACCTGCTCGCGCGTCAGCCCCATGGCCTCGATGATCTTCGTCAGCAGTTGTCCGGCGCGTCCCACGAACGGTTCGCCCAGCTTGTCCTCGTCTTCGCCGGGGGCTTCGCCCACAAACATCAACCGCGCCTGCGGGTTCCCGACGCCGAACACCACCTGCCGGCGACCGAGCGTGTGCAGCTTGCACCGAGTGCAGGCCGGCCCGATGTGCGCGGCCAGGGCCTGGAGTGCCTCGGCGGGCGGTGGGACGAGGGCCTGCGCCGGGAACACCACCGAGGCCGGAGACGTCCCAGCCGTCGCCTCAGCCATCGGCCCACCCGCCGTCGCGCGCGGTTCCGCACTCGGCGCCGCCCCGCGGTCGGCGCGGTCGCGCCAGCGTGGATCCCTGCTGATGCCCTCGGCGCCGAGCTCGCCGAAGAACTCGAGGTGTGCGGCCAGCGTGTCGCGATCCATCAAGGGCGCACCGGGGATTCTGCGCCGAGCAGGGCCTCGAGCCGGTCGAGGATGCGAGCCGCCACATCGGACTTCGGCAGGAGCGGTGTCGTTTCGGCGCCAGCGTCGTCGAGAAATGTGACGGCGTTGGTCGCGACTTCGAACCCGGCCCCGGGCTGGGTCACGTCATTGGCCACGATCAGGTCTACGCCCTTGCGGCGCCGCTTCGCGTCGGCGTGCGCGACGAGGTCGTGCGTTTCCGCCGCAAAACCGATGAGCACCGGTCGCTTCGACGCGCGCGACGGCAGGCGCCCCAGCTCCGCCAGGATGTCGATCGTGCGCGCGAGAGGTACGGTCCAGCCGCCCTCGGCCTTCGCCACCTTCTGCGCGGCGACCGTCTCCGGCGTGTAGTCGGCCACGGCCGCAGCCATGACCACCGCGTCCACGTCGCCGGCACGGGCCATGACGGCTGCGTGCATGTCGGCGGCGCTGCGCACGCGCACCACCGTGGCGCCGGCCGGCGGCTCCAGGTGCGTCGGGCCAGACACCAAGGTCACCGCCGCGCCCCTTCGTACGGCCTCGGCCGCCACCTCATAGCCCATCCGACCACTCGAACGATTCCCGATGAAACGCACCGGGTCGAGATCCTCGTAGGTGGGCCCGGCCGTGACCATCACCGACCTGCCGGCCAGGCTCCCACCGGGCGTTGGCGCGAGTACACGTGCGGCCGCCTCGACGATCTCCTCGGGTTCGGCCAGGCGGCCTTTGCCTATCCAGCCGCACGCCAGGTAGCCGTCGCCGGGATCCACCAGCCGTACTCCGCGGCGCACGAGCGTCTGCAGATTGTCCTGTACCGCCGGGTGCTCGAGCATGTGCGTGTTCATGGCGGGCGCCAGCAGCACGGGCGCCGTCGTCGCCAGAAAGAGCGAGCTCAGAAAGTCGTCGGCGAGACCGTGCGCGAACTTGGCGATGGTATTGGCGGTGGCCGGCACGACCAGCAACAGGTCGGACTCCGTCGCGAGCGCGATGTGCTCGATCTCGGCGTTGAGCCCCGGCGCCCATTGGCTGGTCACGACCCGGCGCTTGGTGAGGGCTTCGAAGGTCAGCTCCCCCACGAAGCGGCGCGCGCTTCTGGTCATGACGACGGTGACGTCGTGCCCGCGCTTCTGTAGACCGCGGACGACCTCAACCGCCTTGTAGGCGCCGATGCCTCCGCTTACGCCGACGGTGATGCGCGCCATGCTTCCGCTCCCAGGCCTGGTCTAGGGCCGGCTCCAACCGACAAAAAACGTCCGCACGATGGCGTCGGCCACCCGGTTCATGCGGTGCACGCGCGACCGTTCGGCGGCGATGATCTCCTGCAGCCGCACCACCGTCGACTCCAGGTCGTCGTTGACCACGAGGTAGTCGTATTCACGGTAGCTCGACACTTCGGCCCGCGCCGTCTCGAGCCGGCGCTGCAACGCCGCGTCGGGTTCGGTACTGCGGCCGCGCAGGCGCCGTTCGAGCACGTGGTACGAGGGCGGCATCACGAACACGGCCGTGTGATCGGTGCCGCGCTGCCGCACCTGCCGCGCGCCCTGCACGTCGATCACGAGCACCACATCCTGCCCGCTTTCGAGCATCTGCTGCACGTCGGCGGCCGCGGTGCCGTAGAGGTTGCCGAACACGTCGGCCCACTCGAGAAACGCGTTCTCGGCAATCATGCCGTCGAAGACGAGCCGGCTGACGAAATGATAATCCACGCCCTCACGCTCGCCAACGCGCAGGGCGCGGGACGTGTAGGACCGCGACATCCGCAGGTTCGGCAAAATCTGCACGAGCCGCTCGACCAGCGTTGTCTTGCCGGTACCCGACGGCGCGGAGATGACGAAGAGGAGCCCGCGGCTACTCGACATTCTGTACTTGCTCCCGCATGCGCTCGAGCTCCGCCTTGGCCTCGATGATGTGTTCGGAGACCAGGAGCCCGTCGGCCTTGCTGCCGATTGTGTTGATCTCGCGGTTCATCTCCTGCAGCAGGAAGTCCAGCTTCCGCCCGCACGGCTCGTCGCCGTCGGTGAGCGCATCCCAATGCTCGAGATGCGCCCGGAACCTCGTGACCTCTTCCGAGATGTCCGATCGCTGCGCGACGCGCACGACTTCTTGCGCCAGGGCCGCTTGATCGATCGGCAGCGTGGCACTCAGTTCCCGGGCCCGGTCGAGCAGCCGTTCCTCCACGTGTCCGCGCCCCTGGTCGGCGGCAGCGGCGATGACGCCGATGAGCACGGCGAGCGCGGTCTTGCGTGCCGCGAGGTCGGCCTCGAGATGGCCGCCTTCGCGCGTGCGCATCTCGTCGATGGCCTCGACGGCCCGCCGCACCGTGGCTTCGGTCGCCTCGGCCCACCATGCACCGGCATTGGCTTCGGGTGCGTGTTCCCGAATGGCGAGGGCCTGGGGCAGCCGCAGCAAGTCGCCCGGAGTGAGCGGCCCCTGGACGAGCCCGGCCTCGCGCGCGACCTCGAGGGCGGTGGTGAGCGCCGTCACGAATCCCTGGTTGAGTTCGACGACCTGCGTCGGCCCTCCACGAGGCTGCACCGAGACCTGCAGTTCCACCCGGCCTCGTGCCATTCCCTGCTGCACCAGCGCCCGCACTTTGGGCTCGGCGTCCGCCACCATCGGCGGCAGGCGCAGCTGCAGGTCGAGGAACCGGTGGTTCACCGACCGCAACGTGACCGAGACCGAGCCGCGCTCGTCGTCGAGTGTCACGGATGCAAAACCGGTCATGCTCCTCATCATCGCTGGACCGTCCTCCCTGAACTGCGTGCGCCGCTCATGCCCGAGGCGCTCCGCTGGCGGCGCGGCCGGGTCGCTTCACGTCGGCGAACTGTGCGCGATAGAGCCGCGCGTAGACGCCGTCGCGAGCCACCAGGTCGTCGTGCCGCCCCTGTTCCACCAGGCGGCCACGGTCGAACACCAGAATGGCGTCGGCGCGCTGCACGGTCGAGAGCCGGTGCGCAATCACGAACGAGGTGCGGTTGCGCATCAGCACCGTCAGCGCGTCCTGCACCAGCCGCTCGGATTCGGAATCGAGCGACGAGGTCGCTTCATCGAGGACGAGCATCGGCGCATCGCGCAGGAGCGCCCGGGCAATGGCGAGACGCTGACGCTGGCCGCCCGACAGACGTTGACCGCGCTCCCCGATGCGTGTCTGGTAGCCGGAGGGCTGAGTCTGGATGAACTCGTGGGCGTGGGCCGCTCGGGCGGCGGCTTCGATCGCGTCCATGCTGGCCCCGGGCATCCCGTACGCGATATTAGCCGCGATCGTGTCGTCAAAGAGCACGGTGTCCTGGGTGACCACGCCGATCTGGCGCCGCAGCGAGGCCAAGGTCACGTCGCGCACGTCGTGGCCATCCACCAGCACCGCGCCAGCCGACACGTCGTAGAACCGTGGCAGGAGGTTCGCGAGCGTGGTCTTGCCGGCGCCGCTGCGACCCACGATCGCCACGACGTGGCCAGCCGGCACCGTGAACGACACGCCGCTCAGCACGTGCTTGCCGTGGCCGTCTTCGTAGCCGAATGTGACGTCGCGGTATTCGACGGCGGTGCCAAAGCGCGGCAGCTCGATCGCCCCAGGGCGTTCCACCACTTCGGTGTTTGCGTCGAGCAACTCGAACACCCGCTCCGCGGCGGCCGCCGCCTGCTGCAGATTCGCGTTCACCCTCGTCAGCTTCTTGATCGGGCCGTACATCAGCAGGAGCGCGGCCATAAAAGATGTGAACTCACCCGGTGTGAGACGTCCCGCCGCAATCTCTCCGCTGCCATACCAGAGCGCGCCCACGACGGCGACGCCGCCGAGCGCTTCCATGAGCGGAGGCAGCAGCGACAGCACGCCGGTCACGCTCATGTTCGTGCGGTACAGCTCCAGCGACGCCTCGCGAAACTTCGCCGCTTCGCGGCCCTCGGCCAGGAACGCCTTCACGATGCGATGGCCCGAGAACGCCTCACCCGCCACGTGCGACAGGCGCTCGAGCGCCTCCTGACTGCGGCGCGACACGTTGCGCAGGCGCTTGCCCAGGCGCGAGAGCGGGTAGACCACGAGCGGAGCCGCCGTGAGGCAGACGAGCGCGAGCTTGAAATCCAGGTAGACGAGGAGGCCCGCGTAGCCGAAGACCGTGAGCGTCTCGCGGGCCAGGTCGCCGACGGTCTCCGACACCGCCCGCTGCACCTGCCCGACGTCATTGTTCACGCGCGACAGCAACTGCCCGGTGCTGCGGCGGGCGAAGAATGCCGCCGATTGCCCGAGCACGTGCTCGAAGAGCTCCGTGCGAAGGGCCATGACCACGCGGTGGCGGAGGTCATCCATCCAGTAGCTGGACAGATAGCTGCCGAGCCCCTTGGCGACATACACACCAATGATGGCGCTGCCCACAAATCCGAGGGACTCGCGGGACGGCAGCACCTGGTCGAGGATCGGTTTGATCAGCCAGGCCAACGCCGCTGACGCGACGCCGTAGAGCAGCATCGCCGCCAC
>JANNEJ010001014.1:0-3607 GCA_031378585.1 Acidobacteriota bacterium
CGTCAATCGTTGCCTCGATAAGAACCCGGCGGCGCGATTCCAGTCGACCCACGACCTGGCGTTCTCGCTCGAAGCGATCGCGGCGCCGTCCAGTGGCGGCGCCGACGAGAAGACACAGATGCGGCCGGCGCCACTGGCGGCGGTGTGGACGCGACCCACCCTCGCCGCAACGGCGGTGGCGGTCGTCGGGTTGGCCGCCCTGGTTGCCGCCGGCTTCAACTACGTTCGGCGCGCGGCAGAGGCGCAGGCGGCGTTCGAGTTCGTCGTGACCGCGCCAGAGGGATGGACCACGCGGACGCGTGCCGGCGCCGCGCGCGACCTGGCGATCTCTCACGATGGGCGGCGCCTCGCGTTGGTCGCCGCCGACGCGTCCGGCCGCACAACTGTCTGGCTTCGTTCGATCGATAACATCGCACTTCAGCCGCTGGCAAACACGGACAATGCCAGTTCCTTGTTCTGGTCGCCTGATGGGCGGTTTCTGGCGTTTGTGGCCGGCGGCCGGTTGCAGAGGATCGACGTGGCCGGTGGTCCGCCGCAGAATGTTGCCGACACCGCCATCCCCTTGGGCGGCGATTGGGGGCCCGATGGCAGCATCCTCTTCAATGCCATCGTCACCGGCGGGCTCAGTCGGGTGCCGGCATCCGGCGGCACTGTGCAGCCGATCACGGTCCTCGCCGCTGGCGAGATCCGCCACGTCAATCCCCATTTTCTACCTGACGGCCGGCACTTTCTCTTTGGCAGTTTTGACGGCGCCAACGCCGTCCACGTGGGCTCGCTCGATTCGACCGACCACAAGGAGATCCTGCGCGATGTCGGTCTGCGCGCGGTGTTTGCGCAAGGCCGGCTGTTCTTCACGCGCTCGGGCACGCTGATGGCCCAGACCTTCGACTTGGAGAACCTCGCGTTGGTTGGCGAGCCGGCGCCGGTGGCGGATATCCCGGCGGGTCAGTTCAGCATTTCACCGAACGGGGTGCTGGCATTCCAGTCGGGTGCCGATGCGAGTCGTTCACGTCTGGAGTGGGTTGATCGGCTGGGCAAGCCCCTGGCGTCGCTGGGGGACGTCGCCAACTACTACACCGTGGAGTTGTCTCCCGACGGCTTACAGGCGGCGGGCGGTATTCCGGAGCGGGTGAACTCCCTCGCTAGCGACGTCTGGATCTACGACCTGAAGGGCCAGGGCCGCTCGCGGCTGACGTTCGAGGCGGCGAACACTTTGGGCCGCGCGATCTGGGCACCGGGCGGCGGGCAGATCGTCTACATGAAGAAGCGTCGCGACCAGGCGAACTTCGATTTGTTCCAACGCGCCGCCGACGGTTCGGGCACGGAGCAGGCCGTCCTGGAAGATCGGGTGAGCAAGCAGCCGCTCAGCTGGTCACCCGATGGCAAGTTCGTGTTGTACCTGGCGGCGCCAGGGTCGGCCGAGACGGGCAACGACCTATGGGTGCTGCCTATGCAGGGCGAGCGTCGCCCGTTTCCGTTTCTGCAGACGCGCTTCAGCGAAACCGGGGGGCAGTTTTCGCCCAATGGACGGTGGATTGCGTACATCTCGACTGAGTCGGGACGTCCGGAGGTGTTTGCCGCATCCTTTCCTGGCGCCGGCGGCACTAGGCAGGTGTCGACCGGAGGCGGCACCTTCCTCAGATGGCGGCGCGATGGTAAAGAGCTGTACTACCTGTCGCTCAACGGCACTCTGATGGCCGCGACCATCAACAATGACGGGGCGGCCTTCGACGTGACGTCGGTGAAGCCGCTGTTTGCGACCAGCCTGTACGGCGACTTCCCCTTCGACGTGTCGGCCGATGGCCAGCGCTTTCTGACCATCAACACCCCAAGTGTCGGAGGTACCACGGGCATCGTGGTGGGCATGCGACCCTGGCAGTAAGTGGCTGGCAAGGCGGCCAAGGCGGAAAATCTGCCCAGGGAGTGGGGCCAGGATCTGATGATGGGGATTCTGCCCCCCCCAGACCCCCGCTAAAGAGAAACTCGCGCTCATCCCACAACATGCTGTGGGCCACCGGTCGCATTAGCGCAAGCCGTGTTTCATGCACCGGGGTGCGTCGGAGACGCGTGAGGCACTAAAGTTTACTACCGTCTCACCAAGGGCGGTGTCGAGCACTGGCACGGCGCTGCGCCCGACCAGGACCTCGTGCAACTGACCATCGACGAGGGCGAGGTCACGTGGCTCGAACCGGTGACCGACGCCGTCTTCAAGGCCGCTCTCGGAAAGAAATGAGGACCCCATGGTTGCATTGACCTCGCTCTGGCTGCCGGTGCTCGTGTCGGCCGTGCTCGTATTCGTGGCCAGCTCGGTGATCCACATGGCGCTCGCGTATCACAACACCGACTACGCCAAGCTGCCGAAGGAAGATGACATCATCGCGGCGCTGCGGCCCATTGCGATCCCGCCCGGCGACTACTTTCTCCCCTGGGCGGGCGGCGCGGCCGGGATGAAGGAGCCGGCGTTCCAGGACAAGTGGCAGAAGGGCCCGATTGCCGTGCTCACGGTGATGCCCCCTGGCGTGAATTTCATGGGCAAGCAACTGGCGTTGTGGTTCGTCTATGCCGCGGTGGTCGCCTTCTTTGCCGGCTACGTGGCCAGCCACACGATTCCGGCGGGCGGCAACTATCTGGTGGTGTTCCGCGTGGTCGGCACCACGGCGTTCATGGGCTACGCGCTGGGCCTGTGGCAGATGACCATCTGGTATCAGCGCTCGGTCACGACCACGCTGAAGTCCACGGCCGACGGCCTGCTCTACGCGTGCCTCACGGCCGGCGCGTTCGGCTGGCTCTGGCCCGCCGCCTGATTGGCCACGTTGATGGCTTCAGTAATTACGGTATACGAGCCGGGCGCGCAAGGCATGACGACCGGCGAGGGCGTCCCCGTGTGGTCGTGCCTGAAGACCTGCACGCCATCGCGCATCACGCGCATCCCGAAGCCGGAAAGCGTACTCGTTGCGTTGATCGTGAGGATGGCGCCAAAGGTGCGATGGCAGCATCCGCTCGATCAGGATCGGCCAATGCAGAATCCGAAGTAGCGGCAGGATGGCCCGCGCGCCTGCGCCGATCTCCGAAGCAGTCGGAAGGCGATGTCGCGCGTCCCAGGCGACTGTGCGCAGGCGACCCACAGCAGCAGCATCGGCTCGAGCAGCCGGGCGTTCCATGAGTGGTCCGGCATCCACGGCCTCGAAGCCCACGTCTTCGACCAGCGGTTTCACGACCCTCTTGCCAGTCACGTCGTCTCCGCAGAAGAAGTTCTGCGACACGCCCCCCGCAGTCGACGCCTGCCAGGTCGAGAAACGCCAGCGCGCAGTCCGCGCTGCCGCTCGTCGAGCGTGCGATCGAGCCCAGCAGGGCGACCGGCCTCGCGCCCAGGCGGAACTCGAACGTGCGCTGCAGCTGAGCCCGGAGCACGAGAACGCGCGGCGGAACCTCGACCGCATCATCACGATGATTGCCAACGCTCGCCCGCGATGAGACCGCCCGGTCGCGTCTAGTCGGCGCGCAGCGTCATGCTCGGATCGAGCCTGGTCGCGCGCCAGGCCGTCACGGCGCTCGCCAGGCAGCCCACCACGACGAGCGCGACCGCGATGCCTGAAAGGATCAGCGG
>JANNEJ010000860.1:0-4969 GCA_031378585.1 Acidobacteriota bacterium
CGTGCCGGGGGCCCGCACCGTGCTCCGCCCATACAACGTCGTCGCGAAGCTGGAGGGCAGCGATCCGGTGCTTCGCGCCGAGGCGGTGACCATCGCCGCCCACCTCGACGGCGCGGTCGGCGCACGTGAGGTGGCGGGCGACCGCACCTACAACGCGGCCGACGACAACGCGTCGGGCAGCGCGGCGCTGCTCTCGATGGCCGAGCAGATGGCGCGGGGGCCGCGACCGAGACGGTCCGTCATTTTCATCTGGGACAGCGGCGAGGAGCAGGGGCTCTGGGGCACGCGCTGGTTCGTGCATCGGCCGGCGGTGCCCCTCACGCACATCGTGGCGCACGTGAACGTGGACATGATTGGCGCCAGTCGCAGTCCCGGCGGCGCCGACGCCCTGTCTGCCGATGTGACCGAGCGCGGCGAAGTCTTCGTGCTCGGGCCGCGCGTGCTGAGTGCCTCGGCCGATGCGCTGCTTGCCCGGGTGAACGGCGAGTACCTGAAACTGAAGTTCAACCACAAGGACGACCGCCCCGATTCCGAGTTCTTCTACCCGCGCACGGACGCCGGGCCGTTCCTGGAGCGCGGCATCCTCACGATCGGCTTCAACACCGGCATCCACGCGCGTTACCACCAGCCGTCGGACGAAGCGCGCCACCTCGACCCCGTGCAGATGCGCGACATCGCGCGGACGATCCTGGTGAGCGTCTGGGCCCTGGCGGACGCCAGCGAACGCGTTCGTATCGACAAACCGCTGCCGCCGAGCGTGCCGAAGTATCGGTAGCTACGGCCGGCAGCCGAGTACGCGGAACGCGCCGATGCGAGTGGAGTAGGTGGCGGCACCGGCCTTCAGGTCATCCCCGATGTCCAGCGCCCGTTTGGAGACCATGCCGACAGCGGGCGGGTTCGCAATCACGCGCGGTGCAGGGTTGGGGGCTGGTCATGTCGAGGCCGACCGATCGCGCCCGATCGACGGCTTCAGGTCGAGATCGTAGACGCCATTTCAGTCCGACCTGAAGGCGATCCGCATCCCGTCCGTATCCCGTCCGGTCGACGGCCGCACCGGCCCGGGTGTAGCATCGCGCGATGCGCAATCCGGCCGACGACGCCCTGAACCGCCGCGAGTTCCTGAAGATCGGCACGGCGGCCGTGGCGGCAGGCTCCGCGGTGCTCGCGAGTGACGCCTGCGCGCAGTCCGCCGGGCTGAGCGCCGGGTTCTTCGCCGCGCCGCCCATTCCACTCGTGCGCATCGGCATGGTGGGCATCGGCCTGCAGGGCGGCGGGCACGTCGAGAACCTGCTCAAGATTCCCGGGTGCCGCATCACCGCCGTGTGCGACATCCGCGAGGCGCGCACCACGTGGGCGTCGCAGGCGATCGTGGCGGCCGGCCACCCCGCGCCGGCGGTCTATGCGCGTGGCCCACGCGACTTCGAGCGGCTCTGCGAGACCGAGGAGCTCGACCTCGTCTATACGGCCACGCCCTGGGAATGGCACGTTCCGGTGATGCTCGCGGCCATGAAGGCGGGGAAGCATGCCGCCACCGAAGTGCCAGCGGCGATGACGCTCGACGACTGTTGGGCGCTCGTGGAAGCGGCGGAGAAGCATCAGCGGCACGCCGTGATGATGGAGAACTGCAACTACGACCGTGCCGAGATGATGGCGTTCAACCTGGTGCGCCAGGGCGCGATTGGCGAGGTGCTGCACGCCGAGGGCGGCTACCTGCACGACCTGCGCGAGATCAAGTTCGAGAAGAAAGACGAAGGCCTGTGGCGGCGCGCGTGGTCGATGAAGCTCGATGGCAACCCGTATCCCACACATGGCCTCGGGCCGATCAGCAACTGCCTCGACATCAACCGCGGCGATCGCTTCGACTACCTCGTGTCGATGAGTGGGCCATCACGCGGGCTGCAGGACTGGGCGCGCGAACACTTCCCGGCCGACGCGCCCGAGCGACGCGAGCGCTTCACCCTTGGCGACGTGAACACGAGCCTCATCAAGACGGCGCTCGGCAAGACGGTGATGGTGCAGCACTGCACCAACCTGCCGCGGCCCTATAGCCGCATCAACATGGTGCAGGGCACGAAGGGCATGTTCCAGGGCTATCCGGATCGCGTCTATGTCGAGGGCCGGGGCAAGGCGCACCAATGGATTGCCGCGGCTGACCTGCGCGAGGAGTTCGACCATCCGCTGTGGAAGAAGATCGAGGCCCAGGCGGCTGGTGCCGGACACGGCGGCATGGACTACATCGAGGACTATCGCCTCGTGAAGTGCCTGCGCGAAGGCCTGCCGACCGACATGACCGTGTACGACGCGGCCGCGCTCTGCGCCGTGATTGAGTTGAGCATGCAGTCAACCACGAAACGGGCGCGCACCATGGACGTGCCCGACTTCACACGCGGCCACTGGCGCACCAACCCCAAGCTCGGCCTCGTGGACGTGTAGTCACCGACAGGACAGGGCCCACACATGCAGCTCACGACGCTCGACTGGGTCATCGTCGTCGTCTCGATCGCCGTCTCGTTCGCGCCGGCCGTGTGGCTGGCCCGGCGGGCTGGATCGAGCACGGCCGAGTTCTTCACGTCGGGGCGGGCGGCGCCGTGGTGGCTCATTGGCGTGTCGATGGTGGCCACGACCTTCAGCACCGACACCCCGAACCTCGTCACCGACCTGGTGCGGCAAGGCGGCGTGGCGGCCAACTGGACGTGGTGGGCGTTCCTGCTCACGGGCATGGCCACCGTGTTCTTCTACGCCAGGCTGTGGCGGCGCATCGGCGTGCTCACCGACCTGGAGTTCTACGAGCTGCGCTATTCCGGCCCCGCCGCCACCTGGGTGCGCGGCTTCCGCGCGGTGTATCTGGGCGTGGTCTTCAACGTGCTGATCATGGCGTCGGTGAACCTGGCCGCCGCCAAGATCGCCAACGTGCTGCTTGGCTGGCCCATCGGCCAGACGCTGCTCGTCTGCGGCGTGATCAACGTGGCGTTTGCCGCCACGTCTGGCCTATGGGGCGTGCTCGTCACCGACTTCATCCAGTTCGGCATCGCCATGGGCGGCTCGTTCGCGGCCGCCGTCTACGCGCTGCGCCATCCGGCGGTAGGTGGCCTCGAGGGTCTCTTCGCCAAGATCGACACCAAGACGCTGGCCTTCGTGCCGGATCTTGCGGATTGGACCGTGGCGCTGCCGATCTTCATCGTGCCGCTCACGGTGCAGTGGTGGTCCACGTGGTATCCAGGCGCTGAGCCCGGCGGTGGCAGTTACATCGCCCAGCGCATGCTGGCGGCCAAATCGGAACGTGACGCCATGGGCGGCACGCTCTTCTTCAACGTGGCGCACTACGCGCTACGGCCGTGGCCGTGGATCATCGTGGCCCTGGCGTCGATGATCGTGTTTCCCGAGGTGGCCGACATCCGCCGCGCGCTGCCGCACGTGGACCCCACACTCGTGGGCCACGACATGGCGTATTCGGCGATGCTCACGTTCCTGCCGCCAGGCGTCCTCGGCGTGATGGTGGCGGGGTTGCTCGCGGCCTATGTGTCGACCATCTCGACGCACCTCAACTGGGGCACGTCGTACCTGGTGCACGATCTGTATCGCCGCTTTCTCGAGCCCGACGCTACCGAGCAGCACTACGTGATGGCCGGACGCCTGGTGACGGCGCTGCTCATGATCGCGGCAGGCCTGCTCACCCTGGTGCTCGAATCGGCGCGCGGCACCTTCAACCTGCTGCTGTCGATCGGCGCGGGCACCGGCCTGCTCTATCTGCTGCGCTGGTTCTGGTGGCGCATCAACGCGTGGAGCGAGATTGCGGCCATGGTGAGTTCGTTCGTGCTCGCCGTGGGACTGCTCGTGCTCGAGCAGAACGGCGTGTCGATCCCTTCGCACCTGTCGCTCATTGGCACGGTCGCGATCACGACCGCGGTGTGGCTGGCGGCCACCTTCCTGACCCCGCCCACCGACGGCGCCACGTTGCGGCGGTTCTACACGCTGGCGCGGCCCTCCGGTCCAGGTTGGACCGAGGTGCGGCGCGCGTGCGGGAATCTGGCGCCGTCCGAGGATCTGCAGGCCGCCTTCGTCGGCTGGGTGGCCAGTTGCGTGTTCGTCTACAGCGCGCTCTTTGGCGTGGGGCTGCTGCTCATGGGCCGCACGTCTCAGGCGGCCTTCGCCACGGTGCTCCTGGTCGTGAGCGGCGTGGTCATGTGGCGGTCGGTGTCACGCATCTGGGCCCAATGATGGCGGTGGTGCTGGCGCGTGGCACAGGCCGGCGCATGCAAGCACCCAACGCGGGCGCCACGCTCAGCGCCGCGCAGCAGGCGGCCGCCGACACCGGCGCCAAGGTGATGATGCCGGTGGGCGACGGCGCCAGCCAGCCGTTCCTTGATTTCGCCCTCAGCGCCTTGGCCGATGCCGGATGCACCGAGGTCTGCCTGGTGGTGGGGCCGGCGCACGACAAGTTGCGCGCGCACTACGCGCCGTCGCGCTGCGCCCGGCTGCGCGTGCACTTCGCGGTGCAGGCCTCGGCCGACGGCACGGCCGCCGCCGTTGCGGCTGCGGGGCCGGTCGTGGGCACACGGCCGTTCCTGGTGGTGAACGGCGACAATCTCTATCCGCCCGACGCGATTCGGGCGCTCGTCGATCTCGACGGTTGCGGCCTGTCGGCGTTCACCCGCACGTCGCTCGTGCTCGAGAGCGGATTCACCGTGGACCGCGTGGCGCGGTTTGCCACCGTCGACGCGGATGACGCGGGGTGGCTGTCGAGAATGCGCGAGAAGCCGCCGGCCGGTGCCGTCGAGGCGTCGGGGCCAGATGCGCTCATCAGCATGAACCTCTGGCGTTTCGACCAGACGATGCTGGCTGCGTGCCGCGACGTGCCGCTCTCGCCCCGCGGCGAACGCGAACTGCCCGATGCGGTGATGCTCGCCGTGACGCGCGGCACGCGCGTGCGGGTGCTCAGAGCGCAAGGCGCCGTGCTCGACCTGACGAG
>JANNEJ010001043.1:0-1610 GCA_031378585.1 Acidobacteriota bacterium
GGCCAGGTTCACGGTGACCGCATTCAGGCGCGGATTCACCGCGGCCATGCGCGTCAGGCACGCGTCCACCGCCTCGCGCGACGAGATCTCGCGCCGCGCGATGGCGCGCGCCATCCGGGTTGCATCCCACCGCCAGATCTCATCACCCATCGACGCTCTGCCTCCGCTGCGCAAGCATAGAAGACGCCGTCCTACCTGGGGGGCCGATTCATCGTGCGCAGCGGCGACTTCCATTTCCACGCCAGCCGCGCCAGACCGCGCACGCCGTGACCGATCGCAAACGCGCCGTAGACCAGGCCCGCGACGCTCATGCCCCAGAAGGGCCAGAAGAGCGCGTCCGAGTACCCCTCGGTGAGCCCGTACTGCAGGCCAATCAGCGCCACGCCGCCAAACATCGCGCCCGACATCACGTACACGGCCGACATGCCGCCTTCGCCCACGATGCGCCACAGGCTCGACGAGAGCACGTCGGGCGCGCCGGTGCCCACCGGCACCGCGGCCGTCGGCTCGGGCACGAACCGCGCAAGCGGCACGGCGTTGTCCCCAGGCGCCGCCGGCACGAGGTTCAGGGTCTGCACGATGCCGCGCGGCAGGTCGACGAGACCCGTCAGCCAGTCGGCGTAGTGCTGGAGCCAGGCGTCGAGCGGCCGCAGGATGCGCCAGGCCGGGCAGCGCCAGCTCATCCCGTCAAATGCAATGAGCAGATGCTCGCCGCGAAACGCGCACGCGAACCCGCGGGCGTGGGCCAGCTCGTCGAGGTCTTTGAGCCGCTGCAGCATCGTGGTCGTGAGGATCACGCGGCCGCCCACCTGGTCGTCGCCGTACACCTCGAAGATGCCCTCGAACTCGGGGTCTTCGAGCGTGAGCGGCTCGACGTGACCGCCCGCGCGCGCCAGCAGGTTGCCGACCAGCCCGCGATCGCGCGTGACCACCGTGAGGCCCGGCCGTGGCCGCGCCAGCTGGAAGCTGGCCAGCACGCCGCTGAACATGCGGTAGCCCTTGGCGTCGAGCAGCGCCACCTCCGCCAGGGCAAACGGCACGCCCTCGGCATCGCCGGTCAGCACGTGCTGCACTGCGGCCGATTCAAACGCCTCACTCAAGCCGCAGTTGTGAAACGCGCCCACGTCGAACGCGCTCGACCTCAGCGCGGCCTGCGCGCCGCGGGCGTCGTGCTCGCTGTCGATGTGGCGAATGTCGGTGCGGTGCGACACGGCCGCCGCCACCATCCGCCGTCGCATGAAGCCTTGCCACGCGCGCACGATCCACGGCGCGGCGACCAGGCCGATGATGCCGGCCATCAGGAACATTCCTGACATCGTCTCGGCCGTCTCGGAGCCGTTGATGGCCATACCCACCGGCCACGCCACCACGGCGGTGAGGAGCGCGCCGGCGGAACAGCGCAGCGCCAGCCGGCGGCGGCGTTCGAGGAACGCCACCTCGACCGCGTGTGCCACGGTCACGGTCGGCGTCCCGCCAGGTCGCTCGCGCCGGGCGCCTCGCGCGCGGCGGCCGGTGCCTCGAAAAACGGCATGGCCTGCACCCCGACCATCGGCGCCAGCAGTGACCCGGGGAACATCTGCACCGCGTTATTGAGCTGGTTCACGGCGGCG
>JANNEJ010001054.1:0-11505 GCA_031378585.1 Acidobacteriota bacterium
CCAGGGGCAGAGCTACTACTTCTGCTCGAAGGGCTGCAAAGCCAAGTTCGACGCGAACCCCGAGACCTATCTGGGCGCCAGGCCTGCCGCGGTGCACCCGCCCGCGCACGGGGACACGCGCGAGTACACGTGCCCGATGGACCCGGAGGTGCGCCAGATTGGTCCCGGCCCATGCCCGAAGTGCGGGATGGCGCTCGAGCCCGTGTCGGCCGCGCCGCTCACGAAGACCGAGTGGACATGCCCGATGCACCCGGAGATTGTCCGCGACGGGCCGGGTCCCTGCCCGATCTGCGGCATGGCTCTGGAGCCTCGGGTCGTGACGCTCGAGGAACAGAACCACGAACTCGACGACATGACGCGCCGGTTCTGGTGGTCACTTGGCGTGACGGTGCCGATTCTGGCGTTCATGGTGTCGGACTTCCTGCCTGGCCAGCCGCTGCAACACGCGCTGCCGCCAGCGTGGATGACCTGGTCGCAGTTCCTGCTGGCGACCCCTGTCGTGCTGTGGGGCGGCTGGCCGTTCTTCGTGCGCGGCTGGGCCTCCCTGGTCAACCGCCACCTGAACATGTTCACGCTCATCGCCCTCGGCGTGGGCGCGGCGTATGCGTTCAGTGTCGTCGCGACGCTGGCACCGGGCCTGTTTCCCGCATCGTTCCGCACGCACGGCGATCAGATCGGCGTCTACTTCGAGCCGGCCGCCGTGATCGTCGTGCTCGTGCTACTCGGCCAAGTCCTCGAACTGCGCGCCCGCAGTCAGACCAGTTCGGCCATCAAGAATCTGCTGGGTCTCACGCCCACGACGGCACGGCGGGTCGATGCCGCGGGGGCAGAGCAGGATGTGCCGCTCGAGCACGTGAAGGTCGGCGACCGCTTGCGCGTGCGACCGGGTGAGCGCGTGCCGGTGGACGGTGTGGTCATCAACGGCGCGACCACTGTTGATGAGTCGATGGTGACGGGCGAACCGATTCCGGTTGAGAAGACCGCGGGCGGCAAGGTCACCGGCGGCACGGTCAACGGCACTGGCACATTCGTGATGGAGGCGCAGCGCGTCGGCGGCGACACCCTGCTCGCGCAGATCGTCCGGCTGGTCGGCGAGGCGCAGCGCTCCCGTGCGCCGATTCAACGCCTTGCGGACACCGTGGCCGGCTGGTTCGTGCCGGCCGTCATCCTCGTGGCGGTCGTCACGTTCGTCGCCTGGGCCGTGTGGGGACCTGAGCCTCGGTTCGCCCACGCCCTTGTCAACGCAGTGGCCGTGCTGATCATCGCCTGTCCGTGCGCACTCTGTCTTGCAACGCCGATGTCGATCATGGTCGGCACGGGGCGTGGCGCGGAACTCGGAGTGCTGCTGCGCAATGCCGAGGCACTGGAAGTGATGGAAAGGGTGGACACGGTGGTCGTGGACAAGACCGGCACCCTGACCGAGGGCAAGCCCGCACTCACGACCGTTGTCCCCGAGGCTCCGATCGACGAGTCCACGTTGCTCCGGCTCGTCGCGAGTCTCGAGAAGGTGAGCGAGCATCCGCTAGCTGCCGCCATCGTCCGTGGCGCGGAAGAGCGCGGCATCCAGACTGGTCCGGTGGCCGACTTCCGCTCCGTGACGGGGAAGGGCGTCGTTGGTGTGGTCGAGGGACGCACCGTGGCCATCGGCAACGCGGCGTTGTTGACCGAAGTGGGCGCGACCGTGGCGTCCGCCACTCGCGCCGACGACCTGCGCCGCAACGGCGAGACCGTGATGTTCGTGGCGGTCGATGGCGTCTACGCGGGATTGGTGGGCGTGGCCGATCGCGTCAAAGCCACGACCGTGGAGGCCATCAAGGCGCTGCATGACGAAGGGCTGCGGATCGTGATGCTGACCGGCGATAGCCGGGTCACAGCCGAGGCCGTCGCCCGCTCCGTGGGCATCGATGTCGTCGAGGCCGAAGTGCTCCCCGAGCAGAAGGTAGCCGTCGTGAAGCGCCTGCAGGCCGAAGGCCGCAAGGTTGCCATGGCCGGGGACGGCATCAACGACGCGCCTGCCCTGGCCCAGGCCGATGTGGGGGTGGCCATGGGGACCGGCACCGACGTGGCGATGGAGAGCGCTGGCGTCACGCTGGTGCAGGGCGACCTGCGGGGCCTTGTGCGCGCCAGACGGCTTAGCCGAGCGACGATGCGCAACATTCGCCAGAATCTGTTCTTTGCCTTCATTTACAACGTCCTGGGTGTGCCGGTGGCGGCGGGTGTCCTCTATCCCGCGTTCGGGCTGCTGCTGAGTCCGATCATCGCGAGCGCCGCCATGACCTTCAGCTCGGTGTCGGTGATTGGCAATGCGCTCCGCCTGCGCCAGAAGGACCTGTAGTGTTCCGGACGCAGGCTGGTGGGTCGACTGACGCTAAAGGCGGCCAGGCGCTTTGGGCGTATACTCGAAACGTGCTGTCCTGGCCCAAGAGGCTGACCAGTGTCGCGATGGTCGTCGCACTGTCCGGATCTCCGGTGCTGCTGTCTGCGTGCATGGCGCTGTGCTTCGAGGCCGCGCCGATGGCGGCCATGGCCCATGAACATGACGCTGCAGCGGGGCAGACGGCGCCAGCACCGACTGCGGCCGTGATGCCTGGTCATGCGCATCACGGCGTTGCGACCACACCCGCGGCGGCAGACACTCGTTTGTCGGCACCGGCGTCGTCGACGGCTCATCTTGGCGCCACGTGCAACAACTGCTGCCCCGATGGGGTTGCGGTCGTGGCTGGCCCCGGCTCGGAACGCACGGTTGCGCACGCGTGTGGCGCCGCGCCGATGGTCCCCGTGGCCCGCTTTCTCGTGACGACCGCCGTCTTCGGTGCCGCGCCTGCCGGCCCGCCAGTCTCTCCACCGGCGCCGCCCCGGGCACCGCTCGTTCTCCGCGTCTGATTCGTCCCGCCTAGCGCGCATTCCGCGCGCCCTGCTTCATTCCCGTTCAGTCGTTCGAAGCTGCACCGGTTACTGCTGTGCCGAGTGGCACCGCCGGCGCACAAGCACGAGTGACGTGCACGTTCACTTCAGGAGATCTATCGATGTTCGCGCGTAGTTCGTCATTGAATCCAACCGGGCCCTCGAGACGCACCTTCGTCAAGGGCCTCGCCATCGGCGGCGCTGCCGCCAGCGTCGGCCTCCTGCGGCAGCCGGCGTGGGCGCAGTCCCGACAGCGTCAGGAGTCTGCCGTGCTCTCCGGCACTGAGTTCGACCTGCGCATCGGCGAGACCGAGGTCAATCTCACCGGAGCCGCTCGGACGGCGCTCACGATCAACGACTCACTACCGGGGCCGTTGCTGCGGTGGCGGGAGGGGGACACCATCACCCTGAACGTCTCGAACAGCCTCGATGAGGACACGTCGATTCACTGGCACGGCATCCTGCTGCCCGCCAACATGGACGGCGTGCCCGGCCTCAGCTTCTCGGGCATCCATCCGGGCCAGGCGTACCGCTATCAGTTCACGGTGAAGCAGTCCGGCACGTACTGGTACCACAGCCACTCGGGTTTCCAGGAGCAGCAAGGCGTCTACGGGCCGCTCGTGATCGAGCCGCGCGAGCCTGACCCGGTGGCGTTCGATCGCGAGCACGTCGTCATGCTCACGGACTGGACGGATGAGCGCCCGGAGCGCGTGTTCAAGAAGCTGAAGAAGCAGTCGGACTACTACAACTTCCGCCAGCGCTCAGTGACCACTTTCATCACGGACGTGCGCAAGCAGGGACTGGGTGCCACGCTGGCCGAGCGGCGGATGTGGGGCCAGATGCGCATGAGCGCCGCCGATCTCGCCGACGTGACCGGCTACACCTACACCTACCTGATGAACGGCCGCGCGCCCGCCGGCAACTGGACGGGGCTGTTCACGCCGGGCGAGAAGGTGCGTCTCCGCTTCATCAATGGGTCGGGGATGTCGTACTTCGACGTGCGGATCCCCGGGCTGAAGATGACCGTCGTGGCCGCGGACGGCTTGCCGGTACGGCCGGTGGCCGTGGACGAGTTCCGCATCGCTGTGGCCGAGACCTTCGACGTGATCGTCGAGCCCTCCGGCCAAGACGCATTCACGATCTTCGCGCAGGCGATGGATCGCACCGGATTCGCCGCCGGGACGCTCGCGGCGCGCGCTGGACTGTCGGCGCCGGTGCCCGACCTGGACCCGCGGGCCGTGTTGACGATGGCCGACATGGGTCACGGCGGGATGGGCCACGACATGGGAGCGATGGGAGCCCCCCCTCCCACGGCCCCGGTCGCGGCCGCGGACCCCCACGCCGGCCACGCCATGGCCGCTCCGACGCCCGTCACAGCGGACCCGCACGCGGGCCATGCCATGCCGGCGACGCCCCCTCCGGCGCCGGCGCCTCCCGACCCGCACGCTGGTCATGCGACGCCGCAAGCACCGGCGCCGCCGACGTCGGATCCGCACGCCGGGCACGACATGTCGGCAATGGGTGGCGGGATGCAGACGCATCCGCCCTCCGAGCAGGGCAATCCCCTCGTCGACATGCAGACGATGACGCCGTCCGCGAAGCTCGATGACCCCGGGATCGGCTTGAGGGACAACGGCCGCCGCGTCTTGACCTACGCGGACCTCGCGAGCGTCTTCGATGATCCCGATGGTCGTGAGCCGACGCGCACGATCGAATTGCACCTGACCGGACACATGGAGCGCTTCGCCTGGTCGTTTGACGGCATCAAGTTCTCCGGGGCCGATCCCATCCGGCTTACCTATGGTGAACGCGTGCGAATCGTGCTCGTCAACGACACGATGATGACGCACCCCATCCACCTGCACGGCATGTGGAGCGACCTCGAGGATGCAGACGGCAGGTTCAAGGTCCGGAAGCACACCATCGACATGCCACCCGGCACACGACGCAGCTACCGCGTGACGGCCGATGCCCTCGGTCGCTGGGCGTACCACTGCCACCTGCTCTTCCACATGGAGGCCGGCATGATGCGCGAGGTACGCGTCGAGGAGGGCCGGCAGTCGTGACCTCCACGTACATCGGACTCGCCCTCGCCCTTCTGCTGGTGGTGCCACCGCGTGTGCAGGCGCAACAGGCGTTCGCGGAGCATCAGCACGGTACGCCACAGGCGTCCGCGCTGACGGCTCCGCCCGACGACCATTCGCAACACCAGAGCCCGGCGGCGCCACTGCCGCCGTCCATTCCACCCGTGACCGACGCCGACCGCACGGCTGCATTTCCCGATGTGCAGGGGCACCCGGCGCACGACAGGTCGATCAACTACTTCGTGCTGTTCGATCAGCTCGAGTGGCAGACGGGCAGCGGCCCCGACGCGTTCAGCTGGGACACGAAGGGCTGGGTGGGCCAGGACCGGAACCGCTTCTGGTTCCGCACCGAAGGTGATCGCGCCGGTGGACGGACGGAACAGGCACAAGTGAACCTGCTCTACGGGCGCGCCGTTGCCCGCTGGTGGGACGTGACGGCCGGCGTGCGGCTGGACACGCTACCCGACACGCCTCGGTCAGCGCTCGCGCTCGGCGTCCAGGGCCTCGCGCCGTATTGGTTCGAGGTCGAGGCGTCGGCATACATCGAGCCTTCGGGGCGCACGCACGTCCGTTTCGAGACGGAATACGACCTGCTCATCACGAACCGTCTCGTCCTCCAACCGCTTGTGGAGTTCGAGGTCTATGGCCGTGCCGACCGTGAACGTCTGATCGGCACCGGGTTGTCGACGGGCGAACTCGGACTGCGACTCCGTTATGAGTTGCGTCGCGAGTTCGCGCCGTACGTCGGTGTCGTCTGGACACGCAAGTTCTTTGGGACCGCCAACCTCGCGCGAGCGGCCGGGCACGATGTGGCCGGTACGCGAGTGGCGGTGGGTCTTCGCACGTGGTTCTAGCGGTCGCCAGGACCTGCGCTTCCGGAAGCGGCGCAGGCGTCCGTTTCAGCTTCCATGACAGAAGAGGAGCCCAACCCATGACTCGACGACTGATGCTTGCCGCATTCGCCACCTTGGCGGTCTTTCCGCTGCAGGTGCTGGCGCACCCTGGTCACGCCCACAAAATTCTCGGGACGGTGACCACTGTCACCGCCACGAGTGTCGAGGTGCTCGATCGGGGCAACGAGAAGACGATGTTCGCGATCACCAAGGACACGAAGATTCGCGTGGGGAAGAGTGCTGGCACCATCAAGGACGTGCGCAGCGGGCTGCGCATCGTGGTCGAAGCCGAGGAGGAGGAAGACGAGACCTTCGTGGCGGTGACGATTCAGCTGCCGGAGCGTCCGGCTCAGGAGGAGGCGCGATGACACGACTGGTCTTGTCCGCACTTGTTGGACTGTTGATGGGTGCGCACCCGGCGTGGGCCCACGTCACCGTGGCGCCGCGGGAGTCCCGCCCCGGCATCTCCGAGCGCTACACGGTGCGGGTGCCGACCGAAGGGAAGGTGGCAACCGTCGAGGTCGAACTAGAGATTCCCGAAGGGATCACGATCAGCCCCCAGGCATCGACGGGCTGGACGCACACGCTGAAGCGCACTGGCGATCGCGTGACGTCGATTGTGTGGACGACCGACATCAAGCCCGGCGAGTTCGCCGAGTTGGGGTTCATCGGCCGCAACCCGAAGACGGGCGAATCGATCGTGTGGAAGGCGCACCAGCGGTATTCGGACGGCACGGCGAGCCACTGGGTTGGTGAACCTGGCACGCGGAGTCCAGCACCGATCACGACGCTCGCCGCGGCCAGTCAGGACGACGCAGCGGCGGTGACCACCTGGCTCGGGACCTACGACGCCGCCTTCAACGCGAAGGACCTGGAGAAGCTCGCGACGTTCTACCACCCCGACGTCACCATCTACGAGGGCGCGGGCATCAACAATGGCTGGGCCGACTACCGGGATCGGCATCTCGGGCCGGAGCTGAAGGCGTTTCAGAACCTGCAGTTCACGCATTCTGAGACCAAGGTCACGGTGCTGCCCGGGGGGCAGTCGGCGTACGCCACCTCCCGCTACACGCTGAAGGCGAAGATGGGGGATCGCGACATCGATTCCGAAGGGCTGGCGACCTACCTGCTGCTCAAGGGCGCCAATGGCGCCTGGCAGATTCGGCACTCGCACACGTCGAGTCGCGCGCGAAGGCCCGCCGCACAGTAGCCTGACAGGAGCGCGTCATCTACCCGGTTCTGTTCCGCATCGGCGAGTTCGAGATCACGAGCTTCGGCGTGCTCGTCGCGGTCGCCGCGATCGTGGGCCTACGGCTGTTCGAGCGAGAGCGCCGTCGGTCGGGACTGCCGGACCACACCCTGGACGCCGGTATGGCCGGCGTCTTCGGCGGCCTGGCAGGTGCGAAGGTCGTCTGGGCGATAGAGCACATGGGACGCGAAGGACCGCTCGTCGACCTGCTCTTGTCGCGCGGCGGCTTGAGTTGGTTCGGCGGATTCGCTGGCGGCTTGGTCGCTGGCCTGCTGGTGATGCGACATCACCGGCTGCCGGTTCTGCGGGTGCTGGCTGCGGCGACCCCCGCGCTGGCGATTGCTCATGCCATCGGGCGCGTCGGGTGCTTCCTGGTTGGTGACGACTACGGCGTCCCGAGCGACCTTCCGTGGGCCGTCGCGTTCCCGGAAGGCCTTCCGCCGACGACAGTCCCGGTGCACCCGACGCAGCTCTACGAGATGTTGGCGCTGCTGCCCCTGGCGTGGATGCTCCTGCGATGGCGCCGGCAGCGGCAGCCCGACCGGTTCGTTCTAGGGTCGTACTTGGTGGGCGCAGGCGCGGTGCGGTTTCTCATCGAGTTTCTGCGGATGAGGGAATCGCTGGTTGGCCCGTTTGCCCTCGCCCACCTGCTGTCGTTGGTGGCAATTGCGACTGGGGTCGTTCTCTTGGCGATGAGCAGAGCGCAGGGCGAGCCACTCTCCCAACCTTCGACGCGGTGACGGTCCCCGGCCGTCAGTGCGTCCTGGTGAGTCGGCAGTAATGGAAGGACTGTGTCGAGCCCCACGGCGTGGTGTGGCGATGGGACACGGCGTCGATCAGGGTGAGGTCCGGGCTAGAGCGTCGGACAATGAGGATGCGGTTCACTGGGAGGACACCCGGTTGTCGGGTTCGTCCCGGAAACCGATGCGAGGGCGCCCGTCAAGGCGATGACCGCTCAATCGCGAGGTGTGCGTCAAATGAGACGCAGGCGTTGCGGTCCGGTGGGACTCGCGAACCCGCCCGGACAGGGAGCCTCGTAGGGTTCGAGTTCGTGCCCGCGTTCAACGTATGGGGCGTCGCGATTGCGCTGTACCTGTTTTGTACCTGATACCCAGGCTCTGAGTGGATTTAGTGGATTGAGGGCTTCCGATCAGGCCGAAGTCGTTGATGGGAGCGAGGATCGCGGGAACGAATCCTACCCTCTCCGCCAAACACACCTCCGGCCGTCTCGGCGTCCCGCCTACCTAAAGAACGCGGCCGCAAAGCCAAACCTTACAGATCACACTGATCGGCCCCGGGCGGGTTACGGCTGCCGTAGAGCCGCAATGGGCCGCACGCCGGTGCGGTGGCGCCGACCTCACGCGGCGTGGGAGACTGCCGTGTGGATTCGGTCAGCCGCGTGGGACGAGGGGACCACTCCAAGCGATGACGTTGGACGGACGCGCATGAGGATTCTGCTGGTCGAAGACGAACCGCGCGCGGCACACGTGCTCGCCAAGGGCCTCCGTGAACAAGCGTACGCCGTCGATGTGTCACGCGACGGAGACGACGCGTTGTACCAGGCGTCGGTCACGGACTACGACGCTATCGTGCTGGACGTCATGCTGCCGGGGATCGACGGGTTTGCGGTCTGCCGCGAGCTTCGCGCGCAGGGGTCGCATGTGCCGGTGCTGATGCTGACCGCGCGCGACGCCGTCGATGCCCGCATTGCCGGCCTCGACAGCGGCGCCGACGACTACCTGGTCAAGCCCTTCGACTTCGGCGAGCTTCTGGCGCGTCTGCGCGCGGTCATTCGCCGAGGGCAGACGCCGCAGCGCCCCTCGGACGTGGCGTTCGGCGATTTGCGCATCGACCTGCGTGCCAGGCACGTCACCCGCGGACACGGGCGTCTTGCGCTCACCACCCGCGAGTTCGCGCTGCTCGAGTTCCTCGTGCTGCACGAAGGCGAGGTCGTCGGCCGTGGCGAGATTGCCGAGCATGTCTGGGATACGCCCTTCGAGTCGATGTCGAACGTCATCGACGTCATGATTCAACGGCTGCGTCGCAAGATCGATCCACCCGCGGGTCCCTCGTTCATCCTCACGCGCCGGGGCGAGGGGTACATGCTCGTGCGGCCGGACGCCGGAGGGGGCGGATGAGGCTCTCCATTCGCAGCCGACTCACGTTGTGGTATACGGCGGTCATCGTCGCGATTCTTCTGACCGGAGGCATCGTGGGCTCCCTGGCGCAGGCGCGGCTGGCGCTTCAGGGGCTGGACGACGACCTGACCCGCACGATGGCGACGCTGGTGGGCGTCATGCACACCGAGATCGGCGAAGGGTTGAGCCTGGAGGCCTCCGCCGACGAGGCCAGTCGTGAGGTGGTCGCGCCTGGCCATGGCCTGGCGCTCCTGCGCGCCGACGGCACACTGTTGGAGGCCTGGGGTGACCTGTCGGATGCGCACGTGCTCGCCGGCGAGGCGTCCACGGGCCTCTCGACGTGGGCTGGCGGCGCGGGAACGCGAGTGTTGGTGCGCGATGTGGCGGACGCCGGGCACCGCTTTCGGGCCGTGGTCGCCGTGTCGCTGGAGACCCTGGCGGCGCAGCACGCCGCGATGGTCCGCGCCTTGTACCTCGGGGGCGTCCTCGCACTGCTGACGGCGGCGATCGGCGGTTGGTTGATTGGACGAAAGACGCTGCAGCCGCTGTCGGACATGGCCGCGCAGGCTTCCCGGATCGACGGGCGCGAACCATCCGGGCGGCTCTCCACGCCGAACCCCGACGACGAACTCGGCGTTCTCGCGGCGTCGTTCAACGACCTGCTGCAGCGGCTCGCCACCGCGCTGCACCAGCAACGCCAGTTCATGGCGGACGCCTCCCACGAACTGCGCACGCCGGTGTCGGTCGTGCGCGCGACGGCCCAGGTCACGCTGTCTCAGACGCACCGGCCGGAAGGCGAGTATCGGGAGGGCTTCACGATCGTCGAGGAACAAGCCACCCGGCTGTCGCGGCTCGTCGAGGCGATGTTCTTGCTCTCCCGCGCCGAGGCGCATGGGGTGCCCCTGCACCGCGAGTTCGTCAACCTCGACGACCTCGTCGCCGAGACCGTGCGGGCGGCCCGGGTCGTCGCAGAGCAGCGCGCGTTGCGGGTGGTCGTCGAGGGCCACCAGGAGGTGGGCTTCGACGGGGACGACGGGCTGCTCCGCCAACTGGTCGCCAATCTGCTGGACAACGCCATCCGGCACGCTGATGTCGGCGGCACGGTCGTCGCCGCACTCTCCCGCGACGCCGATGGCATCGTGCTCCGCGTGACCAACGACGGGCCGGGCATCGCGCCGGCCGACCAGACCCGCATCTTCGAACGATTCGTCCGCGTCGGTCCGTCCACGGGCGGAGGCCTGGGGCTGCCCATCGCTCGGTGGATCGCCGAGGCGCACGGCGGCGCGCTCACGCTGGAACACAGCGAGCCAGGCCGGACCACCTTTCAGGTGCGGTTCCCCTCCGCGCCTGTCATCGACCGTTCATCCACGGCCTGAGAGCATGAGGGTCGCCATGGTGCGGCTCCTTCTCCTTCTCTTCGCGGCGACGACGACCCTGTCGTGCGCGAGCACTCGGCCACCCGTCGAGTCGCCGGCCACGGATCGGCTCCTCACCGCCACTGGGGCCGCGGCCCGGATCCATGCGCCCGGCCTGGCGGAACTGCCGCCGACCGTGGATCCCCAGGACGGGCTGTCGAGCGACGAAGCGGTCGCGACCGCCCTATGGAACAACGCCGCCTTCCAGGTCACGCTCAGCCAGCTCGGCTTCGGCCGTGCCGACCTGGTGGATGCCGGCATGCTCACGAATCCGGTGTTGTCGCTGCTCTTTCCGCTCGGTCCGAAGCAGTTCGAGACGGTGTTGCTCTGGCCGATCGCGGTGCTGTGGGAACGGCCCAAGCGCCGGGCCGCGGCGCAGTTGGCCTTGGACGCGACCGCGAGTTCCCTGGTGCAGTCAGGCCTCGACCTGGCGCTCGCCGTGCGATTGTCGCACGCCGACTATTCGCTGGCCATCGACCGGCGGCGGCTGGCCACCGAGACCGCGGCGGCGCTCGAGCGGATCGACACGCTGACCCAGTCGCGCCTCGCCGCGGGCGACATCGGTGCACTGGAGGCGCGGGTGGCGCGCGTCGATGCGGCGCGGGGACGGCAGGATGCCGACCGCGCAGCCCACGATGTCCAGCTCGCTCGTGAGCGGCTCCGCCTGTTGATGGGACTGGCCGCCGCCGACCCTGTCGTCGATCGGATTCAAGCGTCGCGTGCGCCTGACGCCTGCGGCGCGGCTGCGGATCTACTCCCGCGCGCGCTCGCGGCGCGGCCCGATGTGCGCGCGGCTGAAATCGCGGTCGAGGCAGCGGGAGC
>JANNEJ010000073.1:0-2221 GCA_031378585.1 Acidobacteriota bacterium
CGTTCTTCGGCGCCTGCAGCAGCACCTTGCGCTGGCGGCCGTTGAGCGTGAGGTCGGTCAGAATCATCTGCTGCGCGGCGTTGTAGTCCCAGTCATCGCCAGGTGTGGTCTGGTAGTGCCACACGTAGCGGCCCGTGTCGGCATTCAGCGCCACGATCGACGACAGATACAGGTTGTCGCCGCCGCCGGGGCTGCGGTGATCGCGCGCCCACGGCGATCCGTTGCCGGTGCCCACGTAGACGAGGTTCGCTTCGGGGTCGTACGCCAGGCCGTCCCACGGCGTGCCGCCACCGCCGTACTTCCACCACTGGCCCTTCCAGCTCTTGAGGGCCATCTCCATGGAGCGATCCTCGAGGCCCTTGGCCGGGTCGCCCGGCACCACGAACCAGCGCCACGCCTGCGCGCCCGTCTCGGCGTCGTAGGCCGTGAGGAAGCCACGCACGCCGTACTCGCCGCCGCCGTTCCCGATGACGACCTTGCCCTTCACGATGCGCGGCGCGCCGGTGATGCTGTAGTCGGCGCCCACGGGTGTGGTTTGCACCGACCACGAGACGCGGCCGGTGTCGGCGTCGAGCGCCACCAGACGCCCGTCGAGCAGGCCCACGTAGACGCGTCCCTTGTAGACGGCGACGCCCCGGTTCACCGGACCACAACAGAAGCGGGACCCGCCCTGCGCATACCCGCCCTGCACCAGCGCGGGATCCCAGCGCCACTTGAGCGCGCCGGTGCGCGCGTCTATGGCGTAGACGACGCTCCAGGTGGAGGTGCCGTAGAGCACGCCGTTCGACACGATGGGCGTCGTTTCGATCTTGCCCTTCGAGCCCACTTCCACCGACCAGGCCGGCTGAAGCCGCGCCACGTTCGACTGGTCGATCTGGGTCAAGGGACTGTGATGAGTCTCGGCGTAGTCGCGCCCGTGATTGAGCCACTCGCCGGCCGGCGGCGCCAGGAGCACGGCGTCGTCAACGGGTCTGGTCTGTTGGCCTGCCAGCGTACTCACCGCGGCCAAGGACAGTGACAGGGCCAGCAGGGCCGGCGTGAGAACAGTGATGCGCATCGAGATCCCCTTTTACAAAGTATCTTAGCCAAATTCGCGAACGCCAGCGGCTCGTTGTAGAGTGTGCCGCGTGCATCACCTGCTCGTGCTCACCAAGCATCCCGACGAGTACCGCACGCTCATCGAGGCGGCGAACTGCCCGGGTCTTGCCATCGTCGCCGCGTCAGACGTGCCCGACGGCCTCGCGCGCGGCGCGCACAGTGACCTCTTACTTGGCGACCCCACCCGCGTGACGCAAGCCCTGCCGCACCTGCCGCGCCTGGTGTGGACGCAGCTTACGTGGGCTGGCGTCGAGCCGATGCTCGACCCGGCGCTGCGGCGCGACTACGTGCTCACGAACATCCGTGGCGTATTCGGCCCGCTCATGTCGGAATACGTGTTCGGCTACCTGCTGGCGCACGAACGGAAGCTGCTGACGCGCTACCAGGCGCAGCGCGAGGGCCGGTGGGACGCCACGCTCCCGGGCACGCTGCAGGGCAAGACGCTGGGGCTCGTGGGCGTGGGGTCGATTGGCGCGCACCTGGCCGGCACGGCCCGGCACTTCGGCATGCGCGTGCACGGCTACACGCGCAGCAGCCGCGACTGCCCGCACGTGCAGCGCTACTTCCATGCCGGCGACAAAGCGGCGTTCGCATCGGGCGTGGACTATCTCGTGGCCGTGCTGCCCAACACGCCGGGCACGCGCCGGACCGTCGATGCCGAGATGCTCGGCGCCCTGCCGCCGCACGCGGTGGTCGTGAATGCCGGCCGCGGCGACACCCTCGATGAGGCGGCGCTTATCGACGCGCTCACACATGGCCGCGTGGCCGCGGCAGTGCTCGACGTGTTTCCCGAAGAGCCGCTGTCGGCCGGGCACCCGTTCTGGCGCACGCCGAATACATTCATTACCAGCCATACCTCGGCGCCGAGCTTCCCGCGCGACATCGTCGGCGTGTTCGTCGAGAACTACCGCCGCTTCCACGGGGGGAAGCCGCTCCTGCACCGCGTGGACTTCGAGCGAGGGTACTGAGCAGAAGCCGTGGGCATCCGCCCCGTCGGTTACCCCTGGCGCGGAAGCGCGCGGGCGCCCGTGCTGTAGCACTAAATGGAATCGCTGTGCTACATTGGCAGCGTGAAGTCCGTCATCCACGCTCGGCTCACGCCCGAAGACCGCTCGCTCCTGGC
>JANNEJ010000130.1:0-4819 GCA_031378585.1 Acidobacteriota bacterium
AACAGGCCGACGCGGCCTCGCTCGCTGCCACCCGCTGACGACAGCATCGAGGTGCAGCGCCACCGCCGTCGCGCAGCCATGAACGTCGACCGCCATCCTTGCGACGCCCGATGACCCTGCCCACCGGGACGCGCTACTCCGTCGTCGGTCCCAGCACACGCTGGCTGCTCTACGCTGTCTATGTGTGCGTGGCGCTCCTCACGGCCACTGCCGTCTACCTTGGCGGAGTGACCGCAGCGGAATGGGCCGGCGGGGCCAGCTACCAGGGCTACGTCTACCAGTGGGCGGTGCTCGCGCATCTGGCCGCGGGCCTGCTCGTGCTCGCGCCGTTCCTGGTGTTTGCCGTCGCCCATCCACTGGCCGCTCGCACGCACCCCAATCGCCGGGCCGCACGCGTGGGCTACGTGCTCGCGGCACTCGCGGCCGTGGTGCTGTTGACCGGCCTGGCGCTCATGCGCGTTGCCGGCATCGAACTGCGTCAGCCGGTCGCGCGCACAGCCGCGTATTGGCTGCATGTGATCGTTCCGTTCGGTGCGGCGTGGGCCTTCCTGCAGCATCGCCGGCGCGGGCGTCCGCTGCGTGCGCACGCCGCGTGGGGCTGGGCGATGGCCACGGCCCTGGCCGTGCTGGTCACGGCCGTGGCAGACGTGCGCCTGAGCCGTCAGCCAGGTCTGGCCGGCGCGCCAGAGGCCTTCGGACCGTCACTCGCCCGCACGGCGACCGGTCGGCCCATCCCGGCCAGCGCCCTGATGGACAACGCCTACTGCGCCGAGTGCCATGCCGACTCGCATCAGGGCTGGCTGTCGAGCGCGCACCGCTTCAGCTCGTTCAATAACCCGGTGTATGCCGCCAGCGTGAAAGAGACCCGCAAGGTGATGCTGGCGCGCGACGGCAACGTCGACGGCAGCCGCTGGTGCGCGGGCTGCCACGATCCGGTGCCGCTCTTCTCGGGCGCGTTCGGGCGGGCCGACTTCGACACCGAGCAGGATCCCACATCGCAAGCCGGCATCACCTGCACGTCGTGCCACGCCATCGAGCGGGTGAACAGCACGCGCGGCAATGCCGACTACACCATCGCCGAGCCGCGCCACTACCCCTTTGCCTTCAGCGACAACCCGATGCTGCGCGCGCTCAGCCAGCAGCTGATCAAGGCCAAGCCGGCCTTTCACAAGGCCACGTTCCTGAAGCCGCTGCACCGCACGCCCGAGTTCTGCTCGACCTGTCACAAGGTGCACATCCCAGGCGCGCTCAACAACTACAAGGAATTCCTGCGCGGGCAGAACCACTACGACAGCTTCATCCTGAGCGGCGTCTCCGGCCGCGGCGCCCGCAGCTTCTACTATCCGCCCAAGGCCGAGTCGCGCTGCGCCGGTTGCCACATGCCGCTCAGGACCTCCGCCGATTTCGGCGCGCCGGCCTTCGACGCGAGCGGCGCCCTCACTATCCACGACCATCGCTTCACTGGCGCCAATACCGCCATCCCGCATCTGCGCGGCGACTCCGAGACGGTGACAGCGCAGCAGGCCTTCCTCGACAAGGTCGTGACGCTCGACGTCTTCGGCCTGCGCGAAGGCGGTACGGTTTCCGGAAAGCTGACTGGCCCGCTCGACAGCACCACCCCCGCCCTCACGCCGGGCACTCGGTATCTCGCCGAACTGGTGCTGCGCACGCGCAAGGTGGGCCACCACTTCACACAAGGCACGGCCGACTCGAATGAAGTGTGGGTGGAGGTCACCGTGAAGAGCGGCGACAGGGTGATTGGCCAGAGTGGCGCCATCGGGCCCGACGGCCGCGTGGACCCGTGGTCGCACTTCGCCAACATCTACATGCTCGACCGTCAGGGCCGCAAAGTGGACCGCCGCAACGTGCAGGACATCTACGTGCCGCTCTACGACAAGCAGATCCCGCCGGGCGCCGCGCAGGTGGTGCACTACGCCTTCGACGTGCCCCGGACGGGCGCTGGCCCGATCACCATCGAGTCGCGCCTGCTCTACCGAAAGTTCGACCTCGCGATGATGCGGTTCGTGAAGGGCGACACCTACCGCATCGACCTGCCGGTCACGACCATCGCCGCTGGCGTTGGCGTCCTGCCAGGCGCGGGAACACGCGCGCCAGCGCAACCGGCGTGGGAGCGCTGGAACGACTACGGCATCGGCTTGCTGCTCGAGGGCAACGCTGGCAGCGACAAGGGCGAACTGCGGCAGGCAGAAGCCGCGTTTGCCGAAGTGGAACGCCTGGGCCGGCCTGAAGGCCCGCTGAATCTTGCCCGCGTGTATCACAAGGAAGGCCGGCTCGACGAAGCCGCCCAGGCCCTGCGGCGCGCCACGATCGCCGGGGCCGCGCCGTGGACTGTGGCGTGGATGAACGGCCTCGTGAACAAAGAGAACGGGCATCTCGACGAGGCCATCGCCAACTTCACGGCCGCCCTCGACGCCACCTCGCCAGCGCTCACCGAGCGGGGGTTCGACTTCAGCCGCGACTACGAGGTGCTGAACGAACTGGGGCAGGCGCTCTTCGAGCGCGCCAAGCAGGAGCGCGGCACGGCCCGCGCCGAGGCCAGGGCCAACCGACTGCGGCAGGCCGCCGCGGCATTCGATCGCACGCTCGCCATCGACGCTGAGAACGTGACGGCGCACTACGTCCTGAACCTGATCCACGGGGAGCTTGGCGACGTCGAGCGCGCGGCCACACACCGCGACGCCCATCTGCGCTACACGGCCGACGAGCAGTCGCGCAGCCGCGTCATGGCCATGCACCGCGCCGGTAATCCCGCCGCCAACCACGCCGCGCAGTCCGTCGTGATCTACGATCTGACGCGCGCCGCCGAGCCTGCCGCGAGCACGACGGCCCCGCCACCCCGTTGACCCGTCTGCCCTGATGCCTGTCACCCATTCGCGCCCCACTCGACTTGGCCTGGCCGGCATTGCCGTGGCCTTGCTCGTGACCGCCGGCCTCGTCTGGCGCTCGACCAGGCCCGATGCGCCGGTCACATCGGGACCCGCAGCCACCGAGCGCGCGACGGCCAAGGCGCCACCCGGCCGCTTCGTCGACATCACGGCCGAGGCCGGGCTGGGCGCGTTCGCGCGCGTGAACGGCGCGGCCGGTGAGAAGCTCTTGCCCGAAACCTCAGGCGGCGGCGGCGCCTTCGCCGACCTCGACAACGACGGCGATCTCGACGTGGTGCTCGTGAACGGCCGGGCGTGGCCATGGGCGCGCCCGGGCACCTCGGTCGAGGCTGCTGCGCCAGTGGCCCCGGCTACGCGCTCGACCCTCGCCGTCTTTGCCAACGACGGCCGTGGCCACTTCACCGACGTCACCGCCAGCATGGGACTCACCGTGCAGCGCTACGGCATGGGGGTCGCGGCTGGAGACTTCGACAACGACGGCTGGACCGATCTGTACCTCACGGCCGTCGGCACGAATACGTTGCTCAAGAACGTGGGCGGCCGCTTCCACGACGTCACCGCGAGTGCGGGCGTCGCCGGCGGCGCAGACGACTGGAGCAGCTGCGCCACCTGGTTCGATGCCGACAACGACGGCGACCTCGACCTCTTCGTGTGCCGCTACGTGCGCTGGTCGCGCGCCCTCGATCTGGCGCAGGCGTTCAGCCTCGCCGGTATCGGCCGCGCCTACGGTCCGCCACGCAACTTCGCCGGCACGGCGCCGGCGTTCTACGTCAACCAGGGCGACGGACGCTTCGTGGAGCGCGCCGCCGCAGCCGGCCTGGTCGTGACGGACCCCGTCACGAAGGCACCGGCCGCCAAGTCCCTCGGCGTGGCGCTCGTGGCGCTCGACGACGACGCGTGCATGGATCTGGTCGTGGCCAACGACACGGTGCGCAACTTCGCGTTCAAGAACCGCTGCGACGGCACGTTCGAGGAAGTGGGCACCACGCTCGGTCTGGCCTACGACAGCTACGGCAACGCGCGGTCGGGTATGGGCATCGACGCCGCCGACGTGCGGGGCGACGGTGCGACGGCCGTGGCCATCGGCAACTTCGCCAACGAGATGACCGCCTTCTACGTGAGGCAGATGGGGTCTGGGCAGTTCGTCGACGAGTCGATCGCGTCAGGACTCGGCGCCCCGAGCCGCGCATCGCTTACCTTCGGCGTGCTCTTCTTCGACTACGACCTGGATGGCCGGCTCGATCTGCTCACCATCAACGGGCACGTCGAAGACCAGATCGCGCTCGTGCAAGCCAGCCAGCAGCATGCCCAGCCGGCGAAGCTCTATTGGAACGCGGGTCCCGATGCCCCAGCCACCTTCGTGCCCGTCGGCGACGCCGGCGCGCTGTCGTCGCCGCTGGTCGGACGCGGCGGCGCCTACGGCGACAACGACGGCGACGGCGATCTCGATCTGCTGCTCGTGCCGGTCAGTGGGCCGGTGCGGTTGCTACGCAACGACGCCGAGGTTGGCCGCTGGGCGCGTCTTCAGCTCGTCGGCACGGCCAGCACCCACGACGCGGTGGGCGCGCAGGTTGAGGTGGTGAGCGGCGCGCGCACCCAGCGCCGGCTGGTGTCGCCGACGCATGGCTACCTGTCCCAGTCCGAACGTACGCTGACCTTCGGCTTCGCGCCCGGCGAGTCGCCGACGACGGTGCGCATCACCTGGCCGAGCGGCGCGGTGCAGACGCTGTCGGGCATCGCGCTCAATCAGACAACGACGATCACCGAGGCGCAGTGACGAAGGACAGGGACTGGGGACTGGGGACTAGCGGCTAGCCCGCATTATTCACCAGTGCGCGTGTTGGCGGTTGCGAGCGGCCCCTCGGGCGGCCCGGAGCGGCGGTGACCGTGATGAAGGCGCGGCGGCGGACCGC
>JANNEJ010000156.1:0-4967 GCA_031378585.1 Acidobacteriota bacterium
CCGATGACGTCGAGCCCGCCGCCGTCGGAGACCTCGCCCACCACCGTGCACACCTTCGACGTGCCGATGTCGAGCCCCACGATGTATCGCTCACTGC
Source organism: Acidobacteriota bacterium (assembly GCA_031378585.1). Lineage (GTDB taxonomy): Bacteria > Acidobacteriota > Vicinamibacteria > Vicinamibacterales > UBA2999 > CADEFD01. The sequence continues at coordinate 98 of JANNEJ010000156.1, forward strand.
GTGCCACTACTGACCTCCCACCCGACCACCCGACCCCGCCTCGCGCGATGCCGGCTGCGGTCCGCCGTCGTCACGTCCAGGACGCACATACATCCGTTCGCCAAACCGCAGGTCCACCGTGTCGAGAGCCGACACGCGGTCCTTGAGCGACGTCGCCACGTCCAGGTAGTCCTGCAGGCGCGCGGCAAAATCACGGTCGCCAAGGCGCAGCATCACCGTGTCGCCGTCGAGCAGCACGACGGCGTCGCGCGCATCGCGGACGTCAATCTGCGAGACCCGCGACGCCAGGCTCTCGTGCGGCGCCACGTCGGCCAGCAGACGAGCCACGAGCGCCGTCCTCGTGTCGTCGATGCGCGGCCCAGCATCGCCGGGCGGCGGCGCCAGTCCGTCGATGACCGGCAAGTCGAGATCTGCGTAGCCAGGCCCGTACTCGTCGATGACCACGCCGTGCGCATCCACCAGATACAGGTCCCGCCCAAGGCGTGCGATGCCCATGGGCGTGCGCTCGCGCACGAGCACGTCGAGCGTGTTGGGCAGCACGCGGCGCACGACCGCGTCCTCGACCCACGGCGATGCCATGAGGCGTTGCCGCCAGTCTTCGAGGCGCACCGTCAGGATGTTCTGGCCGTGCAGGTCGCCCACGAGCGCCATCGCCTCGCCGCGCGACAACCGCTCGTGACCGTGCAGCGCGATGTGCGCAATCCGAAGCGCGGACGACTCGGCCACGAGCGTGATCGTGCGCCACAGGGCCAGGCTCACAATCAGCGCAAGCGACGCCGCCTTGGCCCCGGACTTCACACGCCGCCAGGTGCGGCCACGGCGCCCGGTGGGCTTCACCTGAGCACGGCGGAAGCGCCTGTCGGCCGGTGCGGGCAGTCCCGGCCTCACGACGCCACCTCCGTGCCATGTAGCCGCTCGAGCTCGCGAAGCAGCAGCGCCGGCACGGTGCCGATCGAGCCAGCGCCAAGCGTGATCACCAGGTCGCCAGGACGCGCCAGGGCCGCGACCACCGGGGCCAGCTCATCGATCCGTTTGACCACGACCACCGGACGGGCGCGGCGGCGGTTCGCCGCGTCGGCCAGCGCTTCGACCGTCACACCAGGAATCGGATCTTCACTGGCAGCGTAGATGTCGGTGAGCACCACTTCGTCGGCCGGCGCCAGCGCCGCCGCGAACTCGGGCAGGAGCTGCGCGGTGCGCGAGTAGCGATGGGGCTGGAACACGACCACGATGCGCGACGGCGCCGCCGCGCGGGCGGCCGAGAGCACGGCGGCAATCTCGGTCGGATGATGGCCGTAGTCGTCTACCACGGTGATGCCGTGCACGACGCCACAGCGCTCGAAGCGCCGTTCGGCGCCTTGGAAGTCGGCCAGCGCCGCGGCAATCACGTCGAATGCGACGCCGAGCTCGAGGCCCACCGCCACGGCCGCCAGTGCGTTCAGTACCGAGTGGCGACCCGGCACCTGCAGGTGCATCCGGCCAAGTGTCGCCAGCTCGGCGCCGCGGGCGCGCGGATCGCGCCGCGCCACCGCGCAGGCGCTGCCGAATCCTTCGAGCGTCAGGTCGATAGCAGCAATCTCGGCCTCGGGCGCGTCGATGCCGTAGGTGGTGGCGCGGCGCGCCATGCGCGGCAGGATGCGCCGCAACTCCTGGTCGTCGGCGCACGCGATCACGGCGCCGTAGAAGGGCACCTTGTTGGCGAAGTCCACGAAGGCCTGCTGCAGGTCTCCGAAGCCGCCGTAGGCCTCCATGTGCTCACGGTCGATGTTGGTCACCACTGCCACGGTCGGCGACAGCTTGAGGAACGAACGGTCGCTCTCGTCCGCCTCGGCCACCATGTACTGGCCGCGGCCAAGCCGTGCGTTGCTGCCGAAGGCGCGCAGCCGCCCGCCGATGACAGCCGTGGGGTCGAGCCCAGCGCGTTCGAGCACGAGCGCGATCATCGACGTGGTCGACGTCTTGCCGTGCGACCCGGCCACGGCGATGCCGACGCGCAGACGCATCAGTTCGGCCAGCATCTCGGCCCGCGCAATTACCGGGATGCCGCGGGAGCGGGCCTCGGTAATCTCGGGATTGTCAGGTTTGATGGCCGACGAGACGACGACCACGTCGGCCCCGCCGACGTTGGCCGCCTGGTGGCCCACCTGCACCGAGACGCCCAGCGTGGTCAGCCGCTCGGTCGTCTGCGACCGCGACTGGTCCGAGCCTGACACCTGGTAGCCGAGATTGGCCAGCAATTCGGCGATGCCGCTCATCCCGATGCCGCCCACTCCGACGAAGTGCACAAGACGCGTCCTTCCCAGCACGACGGTTACCTGCTCCCTGCGAGGGTGACGATGCGGTCGGCCACGCGGGCCGCCGCATCCGGCTTGCCCAACATCCGGGCCGACGACGCCATCCGCGCTCGTCGCGCCGCATCCGAGGCCAGGGCCACGAGCACCTGCGCCAGGCGTTCGCCGTTCAGATCCGATTCGTCGATCACCTCAGAGGCGCCCGCCGCGACCAGCACCCGCGCGTTCTTGCGCTGATGGTCATCGGCCGCCGTCGGCAGCGGCACGAGCACCGAGGCTCGCCCGAGCACCGTCAGTTCGGCCAGTGTCGACGCGCCAGCGCGCGCCACGACGATGTCGGCGGCGCGCATACGCGCGTCCAGATCGTGGAAGAACGCTTCAACCGTCGCCGTGACGCCCGCCCGCGCGTAGGCTTCGCGCACGCCGGCGAGGTCGCGTTCGCCGGTCTGATGGGTGACGGCCAGCATCGACCCGCGCGCGGCCGCGAGCGGCACGGCCGATACGACGGCGTCGTTGATGGCCCGAGCGCCCTGGGAGCCGCCCATGATCAGCACGCGCACCGGACCTCCAGGCGACACGGCATCATCGACCGCCTCCGCGTGGCGCAGAAACTCGCGTCGCACCGGATTGCCAGACACGAAGCCCGTACCCGGGAAGAACGAGAGCGTCTCGGCATAGCTCACGGCCGCCGCCCGCACAAAGCGCGCGAGGCGGCGATTGGTGAATCCTGGCGCCGTGTTCTGCTCCATGAGCAGCGTCGGGATGCCTCGCATTGCAGCCAGCAGCAGCACCGGACCCGAGCTGTAGCCACCCACGCCCACGACCACGTCGGGCCGGCGGCGCGATAGCACCTGCCAGGCGTCGAGCGCCGAAAGGGGCAACAGCAACAGTCCACGCACGAGCGCACGCATCGACTTCCCCTTCAGCCCAGCGCTCCGGATGAGGTCGAGCCCGTAGCCGAGCGCCGGCACCGCGCGGCTCTCGAGCCCGCGCGCCGTGCCCACGAAGCTCACGATGTGCGACCCGTCGCGCCGCATCAGCTCTTCGGCCACGGCGATGCCCGGGTACAGGTGTCCCCCGGTGCCGCCGCCCGCAATGAGTACGCGCATGGATCACGCGGCTCCCGGCTCCACGGCAGCCGCGTCGTGCACTGCGTGCTGTGAGATGTTCAGCAGCACGCCGATGCTGGCCAGGTTGACGAGCAGTGACGAGCCGCCGTTGCTCACGAGGGGCAGCGGGATGCCCTTGGTGGGCAACAGGCCGAGCACGACGCTGACGTTCACCAGGGCCTGGGCCACCACCATCGTGGTGATGCCGAGCGCCAGCAGCGCACCAAAGCGGTCGGGTGCGGTCGTCGCCGCCTTCAGTCCGCGCCAGGCGATCACGCCGAAGCAGGCCACGACGAAGGTGGCGCCGAACAAACCGAGTTCCTCGGCAATCACGGCGAAGATGAAGTCGGTGTGGGGCTCGGGCAGGTAGAAGAGCTTCTGGATGCCGCCCATCAGACCGCGGCCGAGCCACCCGCCGCTGCCCACCGCGATGAGCGACTGCACGAGATGGAAGCCGTCGCCGAGCGGGTCGGCCTCGGGATTCAAGAAGGCCACGATGCGGCGCCAGCGGTAGGGCTCCGCGACCAGGATGAGATACCCGATCGGCAGCAACACCGCCGCCAGGCCGACGATGTAGCGGTAGCTCAGTCCGGCGGCCACCACCATCGCCGCCACCACGACGGTCAGCGCCACCGACGTGCCGAAGTCGGGCTCGATCAGAATGAGGGCCGCTAGTCCGCCGACGATGAGCGCGATGGGCGCCAGCGCGAACTTCACGTCGTTGATCCGGAGCATCCGCCGGTCGAGCGTCAGCGCGGTAAAGAAGATGGCCGCGACCTTGGCCAGCTCCGACGGCTGAATGCCCAGGCCGCCCAGGCCAAACCACCGGTGCGAGCCGTTGATCGGACGCGCGAAGAGCACGGCCACGAGCAACAGCCCCACCACCGCGAGCACACTCCAGATGAGCGGCTCGTTGCGGTAGGCCCGGTAGTCTATGCGCATCACGATCGTCAACACGGCCAGGCCGAGCAGGGCGTAGAGGACCTGGCGAGTGACGAAGTAGTACGGCTGCTGGTAGCGCTGGTCGGCCACCACCGCAGAGGCGCTGTACACCATGACGATGCTGACGCACACGAGTGCCAGGGTCGCCAGGAACAGCCACTTGTCAGACTGAAGCTTCCGCGCCATACTCTCCCGCCCTGGGGGATACCCCCCACAGGAACCGCCCCCTACAGTGCCAGGGACCTCGAACCGAAACACCTTTCCGGACGCGAACCCGGGCGTCCGGCCACCCGCCAACTGCATGAGTTCGCGAGGGGTCAGCAGTCATCAGCCAAGTGGAGGACTGGGACACCAGCCTCAACAGACCACGGTAGCCTGCGCTCCCAGCGACCGGCTCCCAATCGCCACCACCCGGCTGATGACTGCTCACTCCTCGCATCGTTCTCTCTCTCCTGCGCTCCTGCCCTAGTCCCTAGCCCCTAACTTCCCCACCTCCTCCTTGAAGGCCCGGCCCCGCGCCGCGTAGTC
>JANNEJ010000164.1:0-2529 GCA_031378585.1 Acidobacteriota bacterium
CCTCCCCTTAAGGTCACTGGCCGACTGTCCGATAGAAGGACAGCAGGAAGAGAGCCAGGACGTGGACGACATCACCTTCGCCGCACGCCGAGCCACGAGCTCGACGACCAAGCAGGAGCACGACGCCGAGGGACGGTTCCGCATCCTGGTGCAGTCGCCGCTCAGGGCGGGCATTCTCAGGTTCCTCAGCGCGCGCCCGACCGAGCAGTTCGACGCAGAAGCCATCATGCAGGCGTTCGGGCGCATGCGGCTCGATGTCGAGAACTGCCTCAAGGAGCTGGTCGAATCAGGGGTCGTACGCCGCATCTCGGGCGATCCGGTCTGCTACACCGCCGCCGGGATCGATCCCTCTTCGGCCCTGGGCGTGTTGCTCGACACGTTCCTCGAGCGGCGCGCGACGGTCGGCATCGAGGACACGTCGCCCTCGGTGCAGCGGTTCCGCGAGATGATCGGCCGCGACGAGAAGATGCTGGCCATCTTCGAGTGGATTCGCACCGCGGCCAAGTCCGACATCTCGGTGCTCATCCTCGGCCCCACCGGCGCCGGCAAGGAAGTCGTGGCGCGCATGATCCATGAGCTGTCGCGGCGAGGCCAGGAGAAGTTCCAGGCCGTCAACTGCGCGGCTCTGCCCGATACGCTGTTCGAATCGGAGATCTTCGGCTACGAAAAGGGCGCCTTTACGGGCGCCAACGAGCGCAAGCCGGGACGCCTCGAACTGGCCAACGGCGGCACCTTTTTTCTCGATGAAATCGGCGACCTGTCGCTCGTGGCCCAGGCCAAGATCCTGCGTGTGCTCGAAGAACGCCGCTTCGAGCGGCTCGGCGGCAGCAAGGCCATCCATGTGGACTTCCGTCTCATCTCGGCCACGAACCGTCCGCTGGACCTGTTCGTGCGCGACAGCAAGTTCCGCGAAGACTTGTTCTACCGGGTGAACGCGTTCTCGATCCGGTTGCCATCGCTCAAGGAACGTGCGGTCGACATCCCGGTGCTCGCCGCGCGGTTCCTCGGCCGCTACTGCGCGTCCAACGGCCTGCCGCTCGATGCCAAGCGCCTGTCGCAGGAAGCGACCGACCGGCTGCTCCGTTACCACTGGCCCGGCAACATCCGCGAGCTCGAGAGCACGATGTCGCGCGCGGCGCTGTCGGCGCCGGGTCACATCATCCGATCCGAAGACATCGAGTTCCTGCACTTGCCCCTGGCCGCGGGCCCGACGCCCACGTCGGGACGGCTGCCCTCGCTGCGCGACGCGGAAAAGACGCACATCGCGCTCGTGCTCGAGGCGGTGAACTGGAACAAGCTGGAGGCCGCGCGCGTGCTCGACATCAGCCGCGGCACTCTGTACCGGAAGATCGACGAGTACGAACTGGAGCCGTCCGTGAGCCGGCGACGCCGCGAGACGGTCGACGCGTGACGGGCGAGACCCGGTAGACATGCGCGCCCTCCCCGCGGCAGCACAGGCCTACATCGTCGCCGTGATCACCGTGGGAGCGGTGGTCTTCGCGTCGACGTTGCGGTCCACACAGGTCGACGCGCCGTACCTGTTCCTGGCTCTGCTGCTGATGTCCAACGTCTCATCGGCCTTCAAGGTCGCGTTGCTCGCGGCCAGCGGCTCGACGCTGTCGGTCAGCTACGCCGTCGACTTCGCGGCGCTGTTGCTCCTGGGCCCGAATCCCACGACGCTCATCGCGGTCTCGAGCGCCTGGAGCCAATGCACCATTCGGATGAAGCAGCCGACGCCGCTCTACCGGACGTTATTCAGCATGGCGTCGCTGGCCATTACCGTGCGGGCGGCCGGCTTCGCCTACGAACAACTGGGCGGCGTGCCGGGCGTCTTCACCAACTCGTTTGCCGTGGCCGCGGCGCTGGTCGGCGCGGCGACCACCTACTTCCTCTTCAACACGATCCTCGTGTCGTGCGCCATCGCGCTCTCGACGCGTCAGCCGGTCGTGGCCTCGTGGCAGCAGAACTTCCTGTGGAGCGCGCCAAGCTACTTCGTGGGCGCGGCCGTGGCCTTCCTCACCGGCCTGGCCGTGATCAATCTGGGCATCGTGGTCGGCATGCTGTTCATCGTCGCGCCGGGCTACCTCATCTACCGGACCTACAAGGTCTACATCGGGCGCATCGAAGACGAGCGGCGCCACGTGGAGGAGATGTCGGACCTGCACCTGGCGACCATCGAAGCACTGGCGCTCGCCATCGATGCCAAGGACCAGACCGCGCAGAGCCACATCCGCCGCGTGCAGATCTACGCCGCCGGCCTGGCCAAGGCGCTCGGCATGCCGGAGCAGGAGATTCAGGGCGTGAAGACGGCCGCGCTGCTGCACGACATCGGCAAGCTCGCCGTGCCCGAGCACATCCTGTCGAAGCCAGGGCCACTGACGCAGGAAGAGTTCCAGAAGATCCGCATCCACCCCCAGGTGGGCGCCGAGATCATCAGCGCCGTGCCGTTTCCGTATCCAGTGGCGCCGCTCATCCTGAGCCACCACGAGCGCTGGGACGGACGTGGCTACCCCCAGGGCCTGCGGGGCG
>JANNEJ010000174.1:0-6155 GCA_031378585.1 Acidobacteriota bacterium
GCCGGTACGCCAGTGTAACCAGTGCGCGCAGGAGAGGAAGCCGTTGTTCCAGCCCGTGCGTTCGTCAAACTCGCGCAGCAGCACGAGCAGGTCGTAGGTGCCGGCATGCAGTCGCGCGGCCAGCGCCGCAATCGTCTCGCCGAGGTCGTCGGTGTGGGCTCGGCGCGCGAGCACGAGCGCGTGCGGCGAGGCATGATTGACGAGGGACTCGACGGGGGATGCGGAGATCATTTCCCATCGTAGCGTGGCAGTTCTTGCCGTCGGAGAATGGCGCTGGTGAGGGCGAACGACGCGAGATCCGTCGGCGATGATGGCGCGACGGGCGATCGCCTCGCAGGCGAGCCGCACGCGCCCGTGAGCGGCTGCGCACGGGCAACTGCGGACTTGGCAGCGCCCCGGCGCGAAAAACGTGTCAAGAGAACAGAGATCGACGACGAGACTTTTCTTCAAGCCCACACCAGGTCGCGTCGCGACTTCTCCGGAGTTGACCTCCGTGCGCGCTACTTACTCGCCGGCGGCCGCCAGTTCAACAGCAACGTGATCGGCGCGGCGGTGGCGTCGGCCACCGGCTGGTTGATCAGGAACCGGCCGTCGCGCGCGACCGCGTACTGCGGCCGGTTGGCCGCCACGGTGCCGCCGTCCACGATGCGCGTCGGAAAGAGCGCCACGGGCGTCCCGGCCTCGACCGACGTGCCCGCAGCGGTGATGGGCACCGCCATCAGCGTGGCGTCGGGCGCCAGGAAGTAACGATCTCGCGCCCTCCGCGATCCGGGTGGTGGACGTGGAGTCGCTGATTCGCATGAAGCAGACCCAACGCGCGAAAGACAACGCCGTAATAGGCGCGCTGGCCACGAGGGTGCCGCCGGACCTGGAGATCCGACTGACGACGGACCCCGACCGCCTCCTGGCCCTTGCCGCACACCATGGCGACGGCGTCGACCGACCGGCCGCGCGAGCCGCAATGACGGGCGACCGCCGGGCCGTCGTGCTCGCCCTTGCCGCCGAAGCCGATGACCTGCAGCAAGTCGATCGCCGCCGGGTTGAGTAGTACGCGCGGGCTGCCGAACCTTATCTGGACGCGTGCCGGGCGCTGTCGCTCGGCACACTCAGCCTACCTGACGCGCACGCACGTCTGTGCGACGAAGCGGAGCGACATCTGCCGGTTCGTCCGGTCCGAGGTTCAGATGCAGATGCTCAGTGACGACGATCTCAACCTCCGCGACATGACGCCCGAGGAGCTGGATGCCGCCTGGGACCTGTGGCTCGACCTCGCGCAGGCGACCAATGCGTCGGATCCGGCGTACGAGCATGGCGTGTTCGTAGGCGTAGGCCACACGAATGGCCACCGCGAGCCTGCAGAACCCGGCCAGCTGCGCCTTCAGCGCGGCAAGCACCCGCGCGGCGCTGAACGGCACGCGCCGCAGTCGCACGCCCGTGGCATCGAACAAGGGCGTTAGCCACTTCTTCGCCTCGGGATTCCAGTGCTGGATGAGCGTGGTCGGCGCAAGGCGCTGTCCAGCCCTCTGTTGAACGGGAGATCCGCCCGAAGCCGAAGGCGATCCAGGATACGCAGGCTCTCGGTCATAGGCGATCATCGGTGGCCCTGGCGCTCGTCGAGAAGCAGTTGCACGACATCCACCTTCAGCCGAGTGCGCTTCGGGACCTTGATCCGATGAAGCGGCGGTGCCCCCAGAGCCGGCCGCTGCGCCGGCCGCCCGCAGGGTCTTCAGGCCACGCCGAGGAGCCGCAACGTGTTACCGCCCGCCACCATCCGCTGCTCGGCAGCGTCCAGCCCGGCGTGGGCCATCGCCGCGGCGAGGCGCTCCGGGATCGACCGCTCGTCGGCCACCGGCCAGTCGGTGCCCATCAACACGTGATCGGCGCCGAGCAGGTCGACTGCGGCGCGGACGGTGACGGGATGCAGTCCCATCGTATCGACGTAGACGTGCCGGCGCGTCGCCGCGGGGGCATCACGGCGGATCCGTGCGCCGTCGTCGTTCGCACCCGCCAGGAGGAGCCCGCCGAAGGCCCAGGTCGTCACCACCAGCCGCAGCGCGGGCACCTCGTCGAACGCCCCGCCCTCGAGCATGTTGATGAGGGCGGCGCTGTTGATCGTGGCGCGCGCGAGTCTGAGGCCGAGCCGCCCGGTGCGGGAGAAGCGCTCGTGGAGCTGCGGGTCGGTCTGCGGATGGAGGAACACCGGGACGCCGAGGTCGGCGGCGACCTTCAACATCGGACGCGTAGGCGCGTCGCCGAAGAGCAGACCACGCCTCGGACTGGCGCTCTCGACGAACACGCCTCGCAGCCCGAGATCCTTCACGGCCCGAGTGAGCTCGCGCGCGGCGGCGTCGCCGGCGAAGGCATCGACCGTCGCCAGGCCGTGGAGCTTGCCGGTGTGTGTGGCGCACAGCGCCGCCACCTGGTCGTTGATGCGCGGATGAGCGTCTTTGGGCACGTTCCCGTCGGCGTCTTCGAGGAAGGCGGTCGGCGTGTTGATGACGCGCGCCGACACCCCGCTGGCGTCCATCGATCCCAGCAACGTCGCGGCGCTCTGCAGCTTGCCATTGATGGCTTGCCACCTCGGCCTGTCCGAGGGCGCCGCCAACCCCACGGTGGTGAGCGCCCACGACGGGTCGACGTAGTGGTTGTGGAAGTCGACGATCGTCAGCGGGCTCTGGGCCGTGGCGCCCACTGGCGTCGCGCCCAGTCCTGTCAGGGCGGCGGTTGCGCCCACACCGCCAAGGAATTCACGTCGTGACGACTCGCTCCGTCTCACCATGGTCATCCTCCCGTCAGTCGACGGCGCCGCCTGCTATCTGTCGTCGGTGCGGCCGCGCGACCTGCCGCAGGCCCGCTGATCACGCGCGTCGCGCGACGCGGCGATCACGGCACCGCGGTCAGGCCCTCGGTCAGCTCGATGTTGGTGCCCCAGGGATCGGTGAGGAACGCGATGGCAATGCCGAGCGCCGGCACTTTGGTGTATGGCCGATCGAGCGTCACGCCCTTGGCCTCGAGGTGCTTCACCAGCGTCTCGAGGTTCCGCACCTCGAACCCGATGTGGTCGAGCGAGCGGCCCTTCGTCGGCACGACCGTCGCACCGGCGGCGCCGCCGAAGGTGAGGTTCACGCCCGGCAGGTCGCCGGCCTCGAAGGTGCCGCGCATGCCCGGCCTGGCGCCGAACATCTGCACGTACCACGCCTTCATCGCCGCGACGTCTGGCGCGGCCCAGTGGATGTGGTGCATGACGATCGCCGGCACGGTCGTGTTCTCGATGAGCTCGACCTTCGTCTCATCGGGCCCGAGGACGAACGCCAGTTTGTTGCCGGACGGGTTGGTCGCGATGTCGTCCTTCACCGGCATCGTCGAGGGCGCTTCCCCGGCCGTGGCCATCGGGAAGCCGGCGGCCTTGAGCTTGTCGATCGCCGCCCGCAGGTTCGGCACCTCGAAGCCGACATGGTTCACCACCGAGCCTCTGGTGCCGCCGGTTGGCTTCTGCTCGGTGAAGAACACCAGCACGTTCCGGAACTTCACCCGCTCGGCCTTGGAGGTGCCGATGATGACCGGCGTGCCGCCGAGCGCGTCGACCCAGAACCTGCGATGCGCGGCCAGGTCGGTGACGTTCAGGTGGTGGTGGCCGTAGACGACCGGACCGTCCTTGGCGGCGACGAGCTGCGCTGACGAGGTGACTGGAACCAACAGCATCGAGGACATGACGGCGGCGAGACACGTGCGCATGACCGCCTACCATACACCCTGTTCGGGCACGCGTGCCGATCACGTTGTCGTCAGCCATGTGCCGTTTCAGATCTCGGGGGACTGCGAACGTCCGCGCGTGCGTCCATTCCTTCAAGGCTTCGAACCCGTGCGGTGGCCTCCGACCAGTCAGGAGCTACCGACTGGTCCGACGTGCTGCGGGTGGCGCGTTCGCACGGTGGAGGGCGGCTGCGGCTGAGTGCGCTGAGCACAGTGTTGGCGGTGTGGTGCAGCGTGACGCACCAGGCTCCGCCGACATGCTCGGTACGATTCACGGGCCCGTCACGCGCCGCCGGACTTCATCGAAGAAGTTTATCAACAGCATCACTCGAGTCTGCCTGACACCCGGTGTGAACACGGCAAACCGTTTGCCATCAGGCGAGAGGTCGTAGGGCCGGTTGTTGCCCACGTCGGCCAGCAGCTGGCCGACCCAGGGCCGCGGCGTGCCTGTTTCGAACGAGTCGCCCTTCACGGTGTAGTCGACCACCATGATCCGCTGGTCCCCCGTGCGGTAGAACAGTTCCCGTCCATTCGGAGACCATACCGGGAAGGCCGATGGGCTGTCGGAGATCTGACGAGTGGTGCCTGTGTCTGGATACGCCCGCACATACACCTGGTAGGCTCCCGATTCGGTGGACGAATACGCCAGCCAGTGGCCATCTGGAGAGAACGCAATCGACGGAGCGGCTGCCGGCGTTCGCAGAAACGGCTCCGGCGTGCCCGCGCGTAACCCGCCCGGGCCCGCCTCAACCGGCAGGATTCGAATGTCGGCCCCACCACCTGGGTTCAGTTCGGAATACGCCAATCGTTTTCCGTCGGGACTGAAGGAATTCGGATTCTGAGGATACGTGGATTCCGTCAACACCTGGGGCTTACCCACTCCGTCTGCCCTGGCCCAGAGCATGCCCCCAGGGCTGTTGAAGACCACGTGCCTCCCATCCGGGTGCCACACCGGGCTTTGGTGGATTCCCGCACTCGAGGTCAAGCGGGTGGACAGTCGCCGCTCCCAGTCGTAGACCCAAATCTGCGAGTCCGGCCCCTCCACCGCGGCAACGACCAGCAACTTGCCATCAGGCGACACGCGCGGTGCCTGATAGAACCCTGGTTCCTTCCATAGGGGTTCTGTCTTTCCCGCACCGTCCAACCACTGGATGGTCACGCGGTCGGCGCCGGTCCGGTACACCAGGGTGCCACCCTGCGTGAAGTTGAGCTGCGCGGATCCGAAATAGGGATTGGAGGTGACGTCCTCGAGCAACGGCACCCGCGCACCGTTGGTGACCAGCCTGTCAGGATCAAAGGGCACGGCATAGAGCGTTCCACTACTGACGTAGACGAGATGCCCGCTGGGCAGATAGCGGCCGTACATGCCCGCCTGCTTCACGATGGTCTTGGTCGAGTGATCAACGAGAGACACCGCCATGATGTCGGCGCCTTCGAAGAACGACCCTACCGTGGACATCGTGTAGAGCACCGTCTTGCCGCCCGGCAGAATCTGCGGCCAGCGGTGGCTGGCTTCTCCACGCTCCACATCCAGCTGTGTCACCTCCGTTGGCGTTCCTCCGGCAGCGGGAACGCGGACCAGGCCGACCCGCGTGTCGAGGGCCGCGATGATGCCGTCATCCTCGCCCCAGCTGGCGCCGCGGGCCTGGGGGGCCTCACACAACACGATGGGTTCACCGCCCTCTACTGAAATTTTCTTCAGCTTGTTGTTGGCAAAGAATCCAATCCATCGCCCGTCCGGCGAAAAAAATGGTCCCAACGCGCCATCGGTCTTCGCCAGCACCGTGGCGTTCGGTTGGTCCAGCCGGCGCGTGAGGACATGGCGGATGCCATCCGGCCCTTGCGAGATGAATGCGATTCGGCTTCCGTCGGGCGAGAGATCCATCGCTGGAGCGGCCCCGGCCAGCGACACGTCCGGGCCCAGATCGAGATTCAGCGCCACCAGTGGTTGCCGGGTGGTCTGCGGCGCGCGCCAGAAGGTGAGGAGCCATGTGGTTGAGGCGGCGGCCAGGACAATCGCGGCGGCTGCGGCCACTCTCCATCGTGTGCTGCGCGTTGCCGGACGCGCCGGCGCAGGTTCCTCGAGCAGCCGCCAGGCATCGCCAATATCGCGCAGCCGCTGTTTCGGGTCCTTCTGCAGACAGCTGCGCAGCAGGCGGCGCGCTTTCTCCGGCACCCGACTCCACTGCGGCTCTTCATCCAGCGTCGACACCAGCGCGGTCGACATGTTGTCGCGCCGGAATAATCTCTCACCCGTCACCATCTCGTACAGAACGACGCCGAAGGCCCAGATGTCGGCGCGCTTGTCAACGGCCTGGCCGCGGGCCTGCTCTGGACTCATGTATCCAGGCGTGCCCAGGATCATTCCGGCCGCCGTTATCGCCGGTCGGGTGATCGTTGAC
>JANNEJ010000197.1:0-1755 GCA_031378585.1 Acidobacteriota bacterium
CGTCGCCCATCGGCCACGGCGTCGTCGCCGCGTCGGGGAGCGTGGTGCGCACGGGTAGAGGCGTGAAGAAGACGCGGTTCTGACCCTCGGGGTGGATGACGCAGCCTTGATCGCCGCAGAACGTGGCGGTGCGCGTGACGCCCTTCAGGGTCGTCCGCACCCGCCTGGCCGTGCGATCCACGTCCACCGTCACCGGCTCCTGGCGATCGGGCGCGGCCGTCAGGAAGTAGGCGCTGTTCTGCCGCGCCTCTTCCACGTCACGGCCCGACACGAACACCGCCGAGCAGAGGATCTTTGCGTAGCTGGCGGCGCCGAGCGACGCCGACGATTGATAGGGAATGTCCGGGTGGTGCGGACGGGTTGGCGTTGCATCCTACATGATGTGGCCGCCCGCTCGGCGACCGCAGACGCGCACGTCCACGGGCCCGCCTGTGCGATCATGACCTTGCGTGTCCGCGCCCCTGCTCGAACTGACCAACGCCACGGTGATGAAGGACGGCAGGGCCGTCCTCGATGCGCTCACCCTGACCATCCACGAAGGCGAGCACACGGCGATTCTCGGTCCAAACGGCGCCGGCAAGTCGATGCTGGTCGGCTTGCTCACCCATCACGAGCGGGCCGTGCCGCACGACGACGGCACGCCCCCCGTGCGGGTGCTCGGCGACGATCGCTGGGACGTGACTTCGCTGCGCACGCGGCTCGGCATCGTGTCGTCGTCTTTGCACCAGCGCTTCGTGGCTGGCAACAGCGAGGGCCGCATCACTGGTGAGGCCGCGGTGCTGTCGGCGTACTTTGCCTCGCACGGGATCCTGCGCTACGGCGTCGTCACGAGCGAGATGCGCGACCGCACTCGCGACGCGCTGGCGCTCGTGGGTGCGGCGCATCTGGGCGGCCGGCTCCTGCACGAGATGTCGGGCGGTGAGGCCCGGCGGGTGATGCTGGCACGCGTGCTGGTCACAGGTCCGCGTGTGCTCGTGCTCGACGAGCCGACCACGGGACTCGACCTGGCGGCGCGGTACGAGTTCATGGAGCATGTGCGCGCGGTGGCGCGGGCGGGCACGACGCTCGTGCTCGTGACGCACCACACCGAGGAAATCGTGCCGGAGATTGGCCGGGTGCTGCTGCTGAAGCACGGCCGCGTGGCAGGAGATGCTGCGACCGCCCAGATGCTCACACCGGAGCACCTGGGCGCGCTGTTCGATGTGCCCGTCGCGGTCGACCGCGTAGGCGGCTACGTCTACACTCGGCCCACGTAGCGGCGTCGAGCCCCGAGCCCCGGGACCCGAGCCCCGAAGGCTGGCAGGTTACTTGACGGTGACCTTCAAGTAGGCGTTGGTCCAGCAGCACACTTCGCCGTTGCCGCCCTCGCCCGAGTAGTCGTTGGCCACCGCCAGCAGCGCGTACTCACCCGGCGCGCTGAACTTCACGGTGGCCGTGCCAATGGCACTGAAGGGCTGGTCGACGCCACCGCCCTTGGCGACCTTCAGCTCAGCCTTCTCGCGGCTGAACGTCACCTGGCCGGCACCGCGGTACTTGCTCCAGGACACCTCAACGGGCGAACGTCCGTCGCGCACGGGGGCGTTCGAGCCGCTCGAGTACTTGCCGTCGTCGTCCACCCACGCCGTCACTGTCAGCGGTGTATTGACGGTGGCAGTCACGGCCGGGGCAGTGCCCAGGGTGGCCACCGGTCCCTGAACTGGCGTGGCAGTCTCCACGAGGCGCAGCCGTGGCGGCGTGTTTCCCACCGCCACGTCC
>JANNEJ010000200.1:0-2166 GCA_031378585.1 Acidobacteriota bacterium
ACGGCTTCGGTGCACCAGAAGCAGCCGCCGGCCAGCACGGCCGTGTGCACGGTGGCCGTCGAGGCGCTGACGTCGAGCGCGGGGTCCGGGAACCGAGCCAGGTCGGGATCGCCGCTGCCAAAGAGCTTGGAGAGTTGCATCGCTGTTGACCTCGCCGGTAGGACGTGTGTCCGAGGTGGCAGGATACGCCATGCCTGCGATTGTCTCGGTGACAGGCCCCGTGACATTCGAAGACACGGCAAGACCAGAAAGTGCGTAGGAGGCCTCCGGAACCCGCGCGAATCGGCCGTATACTCGACGTGTGTTGGTGTCTGGAATCAAGCACTTAGCGTCAGCTGCCCGGATACGGTCATGAAGCAGTTCGCGCTCGCCATCGCGACTACCACGCTGCTGGCGGGTCTCGTCGCCTTGGCTCACGACAATCAGGGTGCCAGGTCTCCGGCGCCGACTCCTCAGGCGCCCGATGCCGCTCGTCCGGGCGCGCCCGTCCCTGCTCCCCGTGCTGCGGTGCCGGCCGCGATCTCGCACGGCGCCGTCGCCTCAGGGCTCACGGCCGTCCGGCAGACCGAACTGGTGACGACCTACTGCGCCACGTGCCACAGCGATCGCGGCAAGGCCGGCGGCCTGTCACTGGCCGGTTTCAATGCCATGCGCGCCCAGGAGCAGCCCGAGGTCGTCGAGAAGATGATTCGCAAGCTGCGCGCCGGCATGATGCCGCCAGCCGGGTCGAAGCGGCCAGATGCCGCCGCGATCGAGGCGCTCACGACCGCGCTCGAGTCGCGCATGGACGAACTGGCGTCGACGAGTCCCAATCCTGGGTGGCGCCCGTTCCAGCGCTTGAACCGCGCCGAGTACGCCACTGCCGTCAAGGGGCTCTTGGGCATCGATATCGACGTCTCGTCGTTCCTGCCCCCCGACACCCTGAGCAACGGCTTCGACAACGTCGCCGACGCCCAGGGCTTCTCGCCGGCGCTCATGGAAGGCTATCTGCGCGCCGCCGGACGGATTGCGACGCTCGCACTGGGCGACCCGAGTTCCACCCCCACGGAAGCCACGTACAAGGTGCCCCGCACGCAGTCCCAGATGGAGCACATCGAGGGCGCGCCGGTCGGCACCCGGGGCGGCGTGTCGCTCGTGCATGTCTTCCCGGCCGATGGCGAATACAGCTTCCGGGTGATGCTGCACGCCATTCCCACGGGCCAGTTGTACGGCAGCATCGTGCGGGGCGAGCAGATCGAAATTTCCCTCAACGGGCAGCGCGTGGCCGTGCTCGACATCGACCACCGGATGAGCGAAGAGGGCGTCAACGGGATGAACCTGCAGTCGCCGAAGGTGCACGTCAAGGCGGGTCCGCAGCGCGTGTCGGCGGCGTTCTTGCGCCAGTTTGAGGCGCCGGTCGATGACATCCTTGCGCCTCAGGACTACACCCTGGCCGACTCGCAGATCGGGAGCGGCTTCGGCATCACGACCCTGCCGCACGTGCGCGATTTCAGCATCAGCGGACCGTTCAGTGTCACCGGTGTGTCCGATACCGTGAGCCGCCGCCGCGTCTTCTCGTGCCGGCCCACGACGCTTGCGGAAGAAGCGCCGTGCGCCACCGGGATTCTGAAGCGCATGGCCTCGCAGGCGTATCGCGAACCGGCGTCGGCCGGCGACGTGCAGACGCTGCTCGCGTTCTACGGGCAGGCGCGCACGGGCGCCGATTTCGAAGCCGGCATCCAGGCCGCGATCGAGGCCCTGCTGGCGAGCCCGCGGTTCGTGTTCCGGCTCGAGCAGCCGCCGGCTGCCGCGCGCGTCGGGCAGACGTTCCAGGTGGCCGACCTCGACCTGGCGTCACGGCTGTCCTTCTTCTTGTGGGGCGCCGGTCCCGACCCGGAGCTGGTGAGGGTGGCCACCTCCGGCGGGCTCAAGACCACCGCCGGGCTCGACAGACAGGTGCGGCGCATGCTTGCCGATCCGCGCGCCGAGTCCTTGTCGACGCGCTTTGCCTCACAGTGGCTGCGCCTGCAGGACGTGGAGAAGATCCGCCCCGATGCGTTGTTGTTCCCCTACTGGGATTACACGCTGGCCGAGAACCTGGTGCACGAGACCCAGCTGTTTTTCGCCAGTCTGGTGCGCGAAGACCGAAGCGCGCTCGATCTGCTGCGGGCCGACCATACGTTTGTG
>JANNEJ010000270.1:0-4865 GCA_031378585.1 Acidobacteriota bacterium
GGACGTGCTGCGCCCGGTGCTCGACGCCGATCTGCTCGTGCTGGACGACCTCGGTGCAGAGAAGACGTCAGAATGGGTGTAGGAGACGCTGGGTCTCGTTGTGAACACGCGCTACAGCGAGCGCCGCCCGACGATTTTCACGACCAACCTTGATGACTCGGCCGACACCACAAGTCCCAACTCGATGTACGTGCAGCTCGGTGCGCGTACTCGGTCGCGGCTGTTCGAGATGTGCCACTGGGTCGACATGGAAGGACCGGACGTGCGTGAAGTCGGCGGTCCCAACTACACCCCGGCCGACCTTGCGCGCTACGACAAGCAGTCGCCGATGTCAGACGGCAACCGGCGCCAGGGTGGCTTCCCCGATCGCGCCAAGGGCACGGCGCGCGCGTCGCTGCGGGGCAGGGGCACTGCCGACCTGAACTGGTCGGGCGGCAAGGGCGGCTCGGGCTAGGCGAGCGACGGTGGCCGGCCTGTATCTGCACGTCCCGTTTTGCGCCGCCATCTGCAACTACTGCAACTTCACGCGCGGCCTGCTCGATGAGGCCATCAAGTCGCAGTTCGTCACGGCGCTGCAGACCGACATCCGCCGGCATGCCGAGGCGGTGGCCGTCGAGTCGATCTTCTTCGGCGGGGGCACGCCGTCGCTGCTGACGGCGGGCGAGGTCAAAGGCATCCTCGCGGCGTGCCGCGCGTCGTTTGCCGTATCGGCATCGGCGGAGATCACCCTCGAAGCCAATCCCGAGAGCGTGTCGGCTGCGACGCTCGGCGGCTACCTGGACGCCGGCGTGAACCGCCTCAGTTTCGGGGTGCAGTCGTTTCGCGACGACGAACTGCGGCGGCTGGGTCGGCTCCACAGCGCCGCTCGCGCCGCCGAGGCCGTGGTGCTGGCGCGCGCCGCCGGATTCGACAACCTGAGCCTTGACCTGTTGCTGTGGCTGCCGCAGCAAACGCCGGCGCACCTGCGCGAGTCGGTCGAGCGCCTCATCGCCATCGATCCGGAGCACGCATCGCTCTATCTGCTCGAGGTGTATCCCAATGCGCCACTGCGCGAGGAGATGGCCCGCGCGGGCTGGTCGGTGGCGCCCGACGACGACGCCGCTGACATGTACCTGGATGCGATGGAGACGCTCGAGTGCGCCGGCTACCGGCAGTATGAGATCTCGAACGTGGCGCGTCCTGGGCGCGAGAGCCGCCACAACCTGAACTACTGGCGCGACGGCGAATGGCTGGCGTTTGGCCCCGGGGCCCACGGCGCTCGCGACGGCGAGCGGTGGCGGGTCGTGGCCGGCACTGGCGACTACATTGCGCGCGTCACTGCCGGCCTCGACGTGGCGGCCGAGCGCGTCCCGCGCGACCGGGCAGGCCGGCTGGAGGAGGCGCTGTTCATGGGACTCCGGCTAGCCGAGGGCGTGGACCTGGCCGGAATCGCCCGCCGATATGGTGTGGATGTGTGGCAGACATACGGCGCCGCGCTCGCGCCCCATGTGCAGGCCGGACACCTGGTCCACGACGCCGGACGACGGATCTACTTGACCCGTACGGGGATGCTGGTAGCTAATGACGTCATGGCTATTTTCATCGGCCACGAAACTACGGTAGAGTAGCGGTCTTTCGCCGCAAGGAGGCTTTGCAATGGTTCGAGTTTTCGGTATGTCTCCGGTCGTGAGCCGGCCGTTGGTGATGGGTGCGGCACTGGCCGCGGTGTTGTTCGCTGGTGCGCCGGCGTTTGCACAGGACGCGGCGGCCCCGGCGGCGCCGGTATTGGCACTGGAAGGCGACGCGGCCACGATCACCGTGCTCATCAAGCCCGACAAGACGGCCGAATTCGAATCGGTGTTGGCCAAGGTGAAGGAATCGCTCGCCAAGAGTGAGAAGGCCGAGCGCAAAGCTCAGGCGGCCGGATGGACCGTGTTCAAGGCCACCACGCCAGTGAACGGCAACGTGGCCTACATCATGTTCATCAATCCGGTGGTGAAAGGGCAGGAGTACGACATCAGCCGCCTCATCGCGGAAGTGTTCCCCGTCGAAGTGAAGGAGTTCTTCGAGAAGTACAAGGATTCGTTTGCGGGCCGTGGCATCACGCCGCTGACCAAGCTCATGTCGATGGGGCAGTAGCTTCATCGAGGTCCCGCGTGGGCCTCAATCTCGTGACGACCGCACTTGTCTGGCTGCTGGCGCTCTTTCAGAGCGCTGGCAGCGCGCTTCCTCCTCCCGCCGCTCCGCCTGCACCTCAGGCGGTGTCCGCCGATCCCTCCAAGCTGACGTTTCCGGCCGGCACTTCTGGCCTGGTACTCGTGCTCGTCAAGGCCGACCGCACCGCCGATTATGAAGCCGTGATCGCGGCGCTCGGCACGGCCATGGCGGCCGCTGGGCCGGAAGCCCGCGCCCGCGCAGGCGGATGGCAGGTATTCAAGGCCCAGGAGCCAGACGCCAAGGGCAACGCCGTCTACGTGCACTGGCTGGCCTCGCCGGTCGCCGACACGGACTATCGGCCCTCGGTCGTGCTCGACGCGCTGATGGCGGCACTGCCGGAACCAGCGCTCGTGAAGTACCGCGATGCGCTGGCCGGCCCGCCGTCCCGGCTGTCGCTGGCCTTGCTCGCCGATTTGTCTCTCGCCCGGCTCCCTAAACCGCAGCGCTGACCTCCCGGCGCTAGCCGCGCGGTCGGACCCTCGTGGACCGGATGATATGATCCGGGCGACGGGTAGCGCGTCCGCCTGGATGACTGATTTCTCCCTTTCCGACGAGCAGCAGCTCCTGGCCCGCAGCGTACGTGCCTTTGCCGAGGCCGAAATCCGTCCCCATCTGCGGGCGTGGGATGACGCCCAGCACTTCCCGAACGAGCTGATGCCGAAGCTGGCCGACCTCGGCTTGATGGGCATCCAGATTCCCGAACGCCACGGCGGCGCCGGCATGTCGGCGGTGGACTACTGCATCGCCCTCGAAGAGCTGGCGCGGGTGGACCCGTCGGTGTCGCTGTCGGTTGCCGCGCACAACGGCCTTGGTACCGCTCACATCGCGATGTTCGCCTCCGAGGCACAGAAGGCCGAGTTCCTCACGCCGCTTGCAACCGGCGCGAAACTGGCGGCATGGGGACTCACCGAGGCTGGCTCTGGCAGCGATGCGGCGTCGATGCGCACGACCGCCGTGCGTGACGGGCAGAGCTGGGTGCTGAACGGGTCGAAGAGCTTCATCACACATGGGGCGTCGGCGGATGTACTGGTCGTGATGGCCGTCACCGACCGGGCCAAACGCAGCAAGGGCATTTCGGCCTTCATCGTCGAGCGCGGCACACCCGGGTTTGAGAGGGGCAAGAAGGAAGACAAGCTCGGCATGCGCGCCAGCGAGACGGCCGAGGTCATTCTGCAGGATTGCCGCGTGCCAGCCGACCACCTCATCGGCGAGGAAGGGCAGGGCTTCATCCAGACCCTGCAGGTGCTCGATGCCGGCCGCATCGGCATCGCCGCGCTCGCCGTCGGCCTGGCCCAGGGCGCGTACGTGACGGCCCGCCAGTACGCGTTCCAGCGGAAGCAGTTTGGCGCGCTCATCGGCACCTTCTCCCCGATTCGCGCGAAGCTCGTGACCCACGCCACACGTGTGCACGCGGCGCGCCTGCTCACGTACCGCGCCGCCTGGCTCAAGGATCAGGGACGGCGCTTGACGCTGGAGTCGTCGATGGCCAAGTTGTATTCGAGCGAGATTGCGGTGCGCGCGTCGGAAGACGCCGTGCAGATTCTTGGCGGCTACGGCTTTGTGAAGGACTACCCGGCCGAGAAATTCTTCCGCGACGTGAAGCTCACCACCATCGGCGAAGGCACGAGCGAGATTCAGCGGCTCGTGATCGCACGCCAGCTGCTGGCGCATTGACGTGACCGACCGAGTGCCATTGGGCGAGCGCGTCCTGGCCGGTGACCCGCGAGCGCTGGCCCGGGCCATCTCGGTCATCGAAGACGATGGTCCGTCGGCCGCGTCGCTGGTGCGCCAGCTCTTCCCCCACACCGGCCGGGCGTATCTCGTGGGCGTCACCGGCCCGCCCGGAGCCGGTAAGAGCACGCTCGTCGACCGCCTGGTGACTGATGCGCGTGCGGCCGGCGAGACGGTCGGCGTGATTGCCGTGGACCCCACGAGTCCGTTCACCGGCGGGTCGATTCTGGGCGACCGGGTCCGGATGCAGACGCATGCGCGCGACTCCGGCGTGTTCATTCGCAGCATGGCCACGCGCGGTCATCTGGGTGGGCTCGCGCGCGCGACCTCCGACGCGGCCGTTGTGCTCGACGCGGCGGGCAAGTCGATGGTGATCGTCGAGACCGTGGGCGTGGGTCAGGACGAGGTGGACATCGTTCGGACCGCCGACATCTCCATCGTCGTGCTCGTGCCAGGCACCGGGGATGACGTCCAGGCGCTCAAAGCCGGGATCATGGAGATTGCCGACATCTACGTCGTCAACAAGGCCGACCGCGACGGCGCCGACCGCATGGTCACGGCAATAGAGTCGAACCTGGCCTTGCAGGCGTTTGGCGACGGGCAGTGGCGGCCGCCGATCCTGCGCACCGAGGCGACTTCCGGCGCGGGCGTGGCCGCGCTGTGGACGGCCATCCGCGCGTTTCGCGCGCACACCGCGGGCACGCGGCAGAGGCGTCTGGCCGCCCGGCAGGAGTACCGGTTGCGCGAGCTGCTGGCGCAGCGCTTCCTGGCACACATCGAGGTGCACGTACTCGTGCCGGGCGAGTTCGATGCGCTGGTCGCCCGCGTTGCCGCCCGCGAGGTCGATCCCTACTCGGCGGCGAACGCGATCCTGGCCCGCGCCCTGGGGCCGGCGTGGGAGTCAGCATGAAGGTCCGTCTGGATCACATCGGCATCGC
>JANNEJ010000892.1:0-2231 GCA_031378585.1 Acidobacteriota bacterium
GAGTGGTGCGCGCTCCAGGATTCGAACCTGGGACCCCCGCCGTGTGAAGGCGGTGCTCTACCGCTGAGCCAAGCGCGCGTTCAGGCCTGCGCCAGCAAGTGTACCCACAAGACCGAGTCGGGGCAACCCCGCGGATTCGCCTCACCCGTCAGGTTGTGCCAAACAGCCGGTCGCCGAAGTCGCCAAGTCCCGGCACGATGAACTTCTGAGCATTCAGCTCGCGGTCCACCACCGGCGTGTAGATCGGCACGTCGGGAAACCGGCGCTCGATGGCCGCAATGCCCTCCGGTGCGGCGACGATACAGACGAAGCGGATGTCGCGCACGCCGGCCTCGCGCAGCAGCTCGATCGCCGCGACGGCGCTGCCTCCCGTGGCCAGCATGGGATCGGTGACGAGCACCACGTCATCAGCGATGTCCGGCGGCAGCTTTACGTAGTAGCGAAAGGCCTGCGCCGTCGCTTCATCGCGCTGGAGGCCGATGTGGCCCACCCGCGCCTTGGGCAGCAACTCCAGCACGCCCTCGATCATGCCGAGCCCGGCCCGCAGGACGGGCACCAGCGTGACCTGCGCATCGACGCGACGGGCATAGGCCATTCCAATCGGCGTCTCTACCGTGCCCTCGACAGTCCGAATCTCCTTGAGCACCTCGGCGGCAATCAGCAGCGACATGCGACGCGCAACATGCCGAAAAACGTCGGGCGGAGTGGAGACGTCGCGCAGCGTCGCCAGCGCGTCGTGCACAAATGGGTGCGTGATGAGATGAACCACGGGTGCGGCTGTTATATCACGCGCACCAGGGTGGACGAACGTGCCGTGCCGGTGGCGGAATCGCCTACAATCGGCCCATGCGCGCCGTCGGACTGTCGATCGTCGTCGTTCTGCTCGCGGTGGCGGCCTCGACCGTCAACACTCAGTCGCAGCGGACCGTGTCGCTCGTCGTGACCGGCGGCATCGTGGTCACCGTGGACGCGACCCGACGCGTCATTCCCCGCGGAGCCGTGGCTATTGATGGCTCCCGCATCGTCGCGGTTGGCACCGCCGCCAACGTCGCGGCGCGCTATCAGGGCCGCACGATCATCGACGCGTCCGGCCAGGTGGTGATGCCTGGACTGATCAACACCCACACGCACGCGCCGATGGTGCTGTACCGAGGCCTGGCCGACGACCTGGCGCTCATGGACTGGCTGCAGAAGTACATCTTCCCGGCGGAAGCCAAGACGGTGACGCCGGCCTTTGTGCGCACCGGTGCTCGGTTGGCAGCGCTCGAGATGATCCAGTCGGGAACGACCACCTACGCCGACATGTACTACTTCGAGGAAGAGATCGCGGCCGTCACCAAAGCCGCCGGCCTGCGCGGCGTGCTCGGGCAGACGGTGATCCAGTTCCCGGTCGCCGACGCAAAGACCCCGGCCGAGGGAGTAGCCCGGGCGGCAGCCTTCATCGCGAAGTACAAGGGCGACGACCTCATCGTACCGGCCGTGGCACCGCACGCGCTCTACACGCTGGACCAGGCCACCCTTCTGGCCACGCGCGATCTGGCCGTGAAGGAAGGCGTGCCCCTGCTGATCCATCTGGCCGAAACCGAGGACGAAGTGACGGCGGCGCGCGAACGCTCAGGCCTGGGTCCTACCGGCTATCTCGAGTCGATTGGTTTTTTCACGGGCGCACGTACGCTCGCGGCGCACGGCGTGTGGGTGACACCTGACGACATCCTGACCCTGGTACGGCGGGGCGTCGGCGTGTCGCACAACCCGGAGAGCAACATGAAGCTCGCCAGCGGCTCAGCCCCGGTGCTCGCGTATCTGAAGGCCGACGCGGCGCTCGGACTGGGCACCGACGGGGCCGCCAGCAACAACGACCTGGATATGTTCGAGGCGATGCGTCAGGCCTCGTTCCTGGCGAAGCACGTGAGCCGGGATCCGCGTGCGGTCAGCGCGGCCGAGGCGCTCGCGATGGCGACGATCGGCGGCGCGAGGGCGCTCGGCATGCACGGCCAGATCGGGTCGCTCGAAGCGGGGAAGCGCGCCGATCTCATCGTGGTGCGGATGAACCGCGCCCGTCAGACCCCGATGTACGACCCGGTGTCGCACCTGGTCTACACGACGCGCGGCGACGACGTGGACACCACCATCGTGAACGGCAGGGTGCTGATGCGCGGGCGTGTGGTGCAGACGCTGAATGCCACCGCCGTGCTGGCCGAGGCCCGGCGGGCCGCATCCGCCGTGCGCGC
>JANNEJ010000307.1:0-7763 GCA_031378585.1 Acidobacteriota bacterium
CATCCCGAAAAACGGCGCGCCGCCGTTGCCGGTGAAGTTGGCGCGGTACGACGGGCACCATGCTGTGCCCCATGCGGTAGGCAAGTTGGAACTCGATCGGGATGAACGCGTCCCCATACTTGGGGTGATAGAACCGACGTCCGCCGCGGCGCACGTCGTCAAGCGTGACGGGGTCGATTGGGCCCGTCAGGAGGTAGCGATGGCTCGAGTCTCGTGGACGAACAGTGGGTGCCGTATTCAGGAGATCACGAGTCGTCGGCGAAACCCGACAGGCGGGGTTACTGGCATGCTCGCCGGCACGCGGGCAGCGCCGGCCGCTACCGACGGCCGGCCGGTGCCAGCTCGAGCGAGGCGAGGCGCCGGGCCACAAACGGACTGTTCGGCAGCGTGCGGTTCCAGTCCTGCCAGAGCGCCAGTCGCTTCTCGTCGACGGCCGCCGCCTCGTCGGCCGCCCCAGTCTTCCGGAGCAGTTGCGACAACCCTTCGTACAAGAGCGACAGGCTGTTGCCCGCACGTGAACCTGCTGCTGTATCAGGGCGTGCTCGCGACGCTCGTGGAGCGGCAGTCACGCTTCGTGATGCTGGTACGGCTCCCTGTGGGGGCAGGGCGCGTACTCGGCGCGTCAGCGCCCGTACCACGCTGGTGGTGTCCTTGCCAGGCTCCGCAGCAACCGGGCGATCCCGAAGTCGAGCAGCTTCACCTGTCCTGACCGGTCGACCAAGATGTTCGCACCCACGACCTCCGTGCCGTGCATTCAGCAGGTGGTGGCATTGCGCGGCGGCGATCGTGCGAGGCGCGGTCGACAGGTCTGGGCGCCGGTCGCGCGATCCTGCTGTTGGCCTGACCACGAAATCGCATTTGTGTAGTATCGAATGTGATACCATCTCAATGTGCTTGTCGTACTCGACAGCAACGTGTTGGTCGCGGCGCTCCGGTCGAGACGTGGGGCGTCGTTCCGGGTTCTGGAGCTGTTGCGCGACGGCCACTTCGAGATTGCCGTGTCAGTACCTCTCGCGTTGGAATACGAAGCAGTGTTGATTCGGCACGGGCTGAGCGGCGCCGACGCGGCCACGACCGTTGATTTCCTGTGCTCGGTGGGTCGCCGTCAGGAGATCCACTATCTGTGGCGGCCGATGCTCGAAGACCCGAGAGACGAGTTTGTCCTCGAACTCGCGGTGGCCGCGGGTTGTGAGGCGATCGTGACCCACAACCAGCGCGACTTTGTGGCGGCGCGCCGGTTTCAGCCCCGCGTGATCACGCCCGGCCGGTTTTTGCATACGCTGGAGAAGTCGTCATGAGTACGCTAAGTCTGCGGCTCCCAGAGTCGCTTCATCAGAAGCTTCGCGAGCTCGCCGCGCGCGACGATGTGTCGATCAATCAGTTGATCGCGACGGCGGTGGCCGAAAAGGCATCGGCCCTGCTGACGGTTGACTATCTTGAGGCCCGGGCGCAACGTGGCGATCGACGAGCATTCGACAGGGTGCTGGCCCGTGTTCCCGACGCCCCTCCATTGCCTGGCGACGAGCTGCCCAGTGCGTACCGGCAGGCTCCTAAGAAGCTGCTCCCTCGACGAGTTCGCCGGTCGCGCGGCTGACGAGGTCAAATCCGAGGTTGGTGGCCCGCTGACGTAAGCGGCGGAGGACGAGCGTCCGGCGCTGGGCGCGCCCATCTCTCCCTGCCGCGGAGCGGACGCCTCGCAGAGAGCGTTCAGATCGGGCTTGCGGTCCGGCGTCCGCGGGCCGTTTAGGCCGACGCGCTCTGGGTTGCCGGCGCTCGCGCCGCGGTGGCGCCCCGTGGCGCCTGCGCGACGACGGCGGTCAACCCGATTGTCAGCAAGACCACGGCGGTTACGCCGCCGGTGGCCATGACCGGCTTTTCATGGTGATACGGCTCACCAGGTCCCGACCAGCGAGAGTCGACCTCAGGGCTTCCATCCGCGGCACGCTGCCCGGTAGCCGGCAACCCCGGGTGATGACGGTCACGGAAGGCTCAGAGCGACAAATCCTGCGCTGAGCGGTTCCCTGCTCCCGATGGCGACCACGACGTACTGCTTGCCCTCGAACATGTAGGTCATCGGAGCACCGGTCGTGCCGGCGGGAAGCTCGGTCTCCCACAGCATCGCGCCGGTGGCCTTGTTGTAGGCGCGAAACTTCCGGCCACCGGCGCCGGGCGCGATCGACGCCGGCATCTCGGGCCTCAGCCGCGATCCGAGCGCTGACATGATCGGGTCGCCCTCCCCGACAAAGAGCAACGCCTTGGTCACGAGCGGGGCGCTGCGCCCGGGATTGCCCAGCCACGGCAGATTCAGCGGCTTCAGCAGCGGATGGTTGCGGGGCCCCTCGCCGTTGGGCACCATCCACACCTGGTCACCTTTGTTCAGGTCGATGGCCGTGATGCGGCCGTAGGGCGGCTTGAAGAGCGGCAGGCCCTGGGGCCCGGCGGTCCAGGCGCGCGTCCCGGACACGTAGTTCAAGTCCGAGTCGTTCGGGTCGCCCTTGACGATGTCGGCCGTGAACGGGCCGGTAATCGACTGCACGTAGAGCATGCCCGTGTCCGGATCGAAGGCCCCAGACTGCCAGTCCGCACCCCCGACCGACCCTGGCAACTGGATCGTTCCACGGAGGCCGTTCGGGCCGTCGCCCCGCACCGAGGGGGGCGTGAACAGCGGCCCGATCCGGTAGTGCTTCATGAGGGCCACCGCCTCGGCCCGCAACTCGGGCGTGAAATCGATGAGATCGTCAACCGTCACGCCCTGGCGATCGAAGGCCGGCGGTTTGGTGGGAAACGGTTGCGTGCGTGCGGTGCGTTCCCCCGGCACGTCGGACGCGGGAACGGGCCGCTCTTCGATCGGCCAGACGGGCGTTCCCGTGGCGCGGTCGAACACGAACGCGAAGGCCTGCTTCGTGAGCTGCACGACCGCCTTGATCGGCCTTCCGCCGACCGTGATGTCGGCCAGGATTGGAGCTGCCGGCAGGTCGTAGTCCCACACATCGTGGTGGACGATCTGATAGTGCCACGCGCGTTCGCCCGTCCCGCACCTCACGCACACGAGCGTGTTGGCAAAGAGGTTGTCACCCCGCCGGTGCCCGCCGTACATGTCGCTGGTCGGGGCCGTCAGCGGCAGGTAGGCCAGCCCCAGCTCTTCGTCGGCGCTGATGAGCGCCCACAGATTCGCGTTGCCGCTGTACGACCAGGCGCCGTCCTCCCAGGTCTCGCTGCCCACGTCGCCGCGACCTGGAATCGGATTGAACGCCCATCGCGGCTTGCCGGTGCGCACGTCGAAGGCCTGCACCAGTCCGGGCACGCCCTCTTTGCGCGACGCCCGGTCCGATATGCCTCCGCCTTGGCCGATGCCGACGATGACGACGTCGCGGCAGACCTGGGGCGCTCCGGTCCACCCATATCCGGTCGCGCGCGGGCCGAGGCCCGCCCGCAAGTTGACCCGACCGTGGTCGCCAAACGCCGTCAGCGGCGCGCCGGTGCGCGAGTCGAGCGCGATCAGGTACTCGCCGCGGATCACGAAGAGACGCCGTGCGGTGTCGTCAGCCCACGACGCCACCGCGCGCGAGCTGTCGCCACGAAGGCCGTTCCCGGGGTCGTCGGGAAACGGTTCCTGGACCCAGAGCGTCTTGCCCGTCCCCGGATGAAATGCCTCGACCAGCCCGATGGCGTTCGGGCTGTACAGGACGCCGCCAATCATGAGCGGTGTAGCTCGGAAGTTGTTCGAATAGGAGAGGTCCGGAGCGTTTGCCGTGACGCTCGCGTCAACCGCCGGTCGCCGCCACGCCACGCGCAGCTGCGCGACGTTGTCGGGTGTGATCTGATCGAGCGGCGCGTACCTGGTGGATCCGGCATCCGCGCCGTATTGGGACCATTCGCCGCCTCGCGCGCCCTGTTGAGCTGCGGCAAACACCGTGCTCAGCACGATCGCCACGCCGACCACGGTCCATCGGAGCGTCATCATTCAAGCCTCCTCGTGCTGGCACGACGTCTTGTGCCGCCGTGGGACGATAGCACGGTCGGTCTGCGGCCCAGGCGCGGCGACCCGGGGTTCTTAGCCTGGCACGGCGCCGTCCTCGAGAACATCGACGCGCGAGGGGGACGATAGGAAACATTCGCGGGATTCAAGGGTGACCGAACACCCGTTATCAGACGCTGGCCTCCCCACCGCCGGGTCGTCTTGAGGGGCGTGCTGCTGTGGCACAGCCTGTCGGTGGAGTTCGACATCGCCGTCGACGGCCGGTTTCTCATGAGGCGGGCGGACCGCCGCGACCGTCTCACGCTCATTCTCAACTGGCAAGAAGAGTTGAAGCAGCGCGTGTCCACGCGCTGATCAACTCGCGAAAACGGATGAAAGACGGTGCCGGCATTGCGAGAATGGTGGCGGCGCGAGCGGTGAGATCGACCGTCCAGTGGAGCAGTTGAAGCCGATCAATTGGCTGATCCGGAACGTGCGTCCTGGAGCGAATAAGTGGGCGTCGACCGAATCCCCTGAGGGCGCGGCGGTAGCCCGAGACCCTGAGTCAGTAAGGTTGGGCACGTTCTCCGCTCTCGCCGGGAGACGTGTCTTGGCTTGCCGGATAGCGGGAATCGATGTCCACAAGAAGATGGTGGCGGTCGTCATCGCCGACGTCGACGTCGCCGGGACGTGGCAGTTCGAACGGCGACAGCTGGGGACGAGCCCGACGCAGTTGCGTGGGCTGGCTGAGTGGTTCGTCGAGCGCGAGGTCATGGAAATCGTCATGGAATCGACGGCGCAGTATTGGCGGCCGGTGTGGGAGGCACTGGAGCGCGTCTGGCAACCGCGGATGCGGCCGACCGACGGGTGCCCTCGTGCGGGGGCGCTGCATCTCGCGCAGGCGCAGTCGAACCACGGCCCACGCGGCCGGAAGCGGGATGTTCCCGATGCCGAACGGTTAGTGAAACGCTTGGTCGCCCAGGAGCTGACCTTGAGCTTCGTGCCGGACGTGACGCAGCGGCTATGGCGCACGGTCGCGCGCCGCAAGAATCAATCGACAGGCAATCGGGTGCAGCTATAAAACCGCCTGGAGTGCTTGCTCGAAGAGATGCACATCAAGCTCTCGAGTCTCGTCACGGACCTGATTGGGCCCAGCGCCCGCCGCATGCTGCGCGCGATCGCGACGGGCGAAACGGACCCCGATGCCGTGGTCGCCCTCGGCAGTCGACGGCTCCACGCGACGCAGGACCAGTTGCGCGACGCGCTCGGCGCATGCACCGATCTGCATCCGGTGTACCGACGGCTGTTGGCATTGACGCTCGATGAATTGGAGGTGATCGACGGTCACATTCACCAGCTCGATGAGGCGCTCGCGCAGTTACTCCGTGGCCATCAGGACGCCGTCGCACGGCTCGCGGCCGTGCCCGGCCTGGGCGTGGATTCCGCGCAACAGATTCTCACGGAAGTCGGGCCCACGGCGGCGACATTCGCGACGGCGAAGCGTCTCGCGTCGTGGGTCGGCGTCTGTCCCGGTCACGATGAGAGCGCGGGCATCAATCACAGCCATCGAGCACCGAACGGCAATCGACAAATGCGTCGGCTGCTCAATCAGGCGGCGAACGCTGCGGTCAAGGCCAAAGGGAGTATCTTTCAGCTCGTTTATCAGCGCTTGGTCGTCCGGCTCGGACACGCTCAAGCGATCGGCGCCATTGCGCACCGGCTGTGTCGCCTGATCTGGAAGATCCTCCACGACGGTGTCACCTATGACGAACGCGGGCCAGCGGTCACGAAGCATCGGGCGCAACGGCGCGCTGCCAAGATGATTCGGGAACTTCGCAGCCTCGGCTATCGCGTCGAACCCACGCTCCCTCCCGCGACCGCTCTGGCATGATGCGAGAGTCTTTCGACCCTGGCCGGAGGCCCTCAAGCGGATCGACACCTCGGGTGCGGCCAAGTAGCCTGCGCACGCCCGAAGACCGACTCGTCCCCGCTCGGCACGGTATACTCCACCGCTTCATGCCGCTGTCTCCCGGCGCACGCCTCAGCCCGTACGATCTGCAGTCGCGCCTGGGCGGCGGCGGGATGGGCGAGGTGTGGAAGGCCTACGACGCGAAGCTCCAGCGCACGGTCGCGATCAAGGTCCTGCACGACACCGCGGATGCCGCCAGCCGCATCCTGGCGGAAGCCCGCGCCGCCTCCGCGCTGAACCATCCGCACATCTGCACCATCCATGACGTCGGCGACGCCGCCCCCTCGACGGGCCCGGGGCAGGCGGTCAGCTTCATCGTGATGGAGTACGTCGAAGGAAAACCGCTCAGCGAGGTGATTCCGGCGGACGGCCTGCCCCCGGCGAGCGTGTTTCGCTACGGCACCCAGATCGCCGATGCCCTGGCCCACGCGCACCAGCACCACATCGTGCACCGCGACCTCAAGAGCGCCAACGTCGTCATCACGCCGGATGGCCGCGCGAAGGTGCTGGACTTCGGCGTGGCCGCCAAGCTGCCTGACGCCGAGGCCGCGGCGGTCACCAGGACACACACCGCGACGGCGCAGGCGGGGCTGCTCGTCGGCACGCTCGCCTACATGGCGCCCGAGCAACTGCGGGGCGAGGCGGCCACCTTCCGCAGCGACGTGTGGAGCCTGGGCGTGCTGCTCTACGAAATGGCGAGCGGGCACTTGCCGTTCACGGCCGGCTCCGGCACCGAGGTGGCCGCGAACATCTTGAAGGACTCGGCGCCAGCGCTCCCGGATCGGGTGTCGGCTAGCCTGCGGTCCATCATCGAGCGGTGTCTGAGCAAGGAACCCGGGCGGCGGTACTCGAGCGGCGAGGCCGTGCACTCGGCGCTTGAGGCGATTGCGTCGGATGGCGCGCCTGCCGACGCCGAGCACGGCGCCCGCATCGCCTCGTCCCGTGGAGCGGCGCTGGTCGCTGGCGGTGGCGGCGGCTCTGGTGGTGGCCGCCCTCGGCGCGGCCTGGGCCACGTGGGGGCGAGGGTCGGGTGATCCCGCGGGCACCGCGACCGCGGTGCCGAGCCTGGTGAACCCGCGACAGATCACGAGCGCGCTCGGGGTGGAGGGCCGTCTCACCTGGGCACCGGACGGCCAGCGGATCGCCTACGAGCCGGAACAGCGTGGCAATTGGGACATCTGGGTGGCGCAGGTCGGTGGGCAGCTGCCGGTGAATCTGACGGCCGACTACACGGGCCGCGATGCGCGGCCAAGCTGGTCGCCAGACGGCACGCAACTCGCTTTCGTGTCCGACCGCGACGGCGCCGGCTATTACACGATGTCGGCGCTTGGTGGCCCCGCGCAGAAGGTGATGAATGCCGCAGCCACTGCCGCGATCAGCCCCCATCGCCCTCAGTGGTCTGCCGATGGGGGTGCACTTGCGGGCATCGTGATCGGCGACGACGGGAATGCCGCGATCGAGATCGTGACGCTCGGCAGTCGCGAGTCTCGCCGCGTCGTATTGCCCGGATCGAACGTCGGATTCGATCCAAGTTGGTCGCCCAGCGAGCGATTCTTCGCGCTCGTCGAATCCGGGTCGTACGAATCCGAAACTAATCGGCTCTGGGTCGTCCGTATGTCCGACGGCACGGCGGTCCCGATCACGGACGGTCGTACGGAGGTGTGGAGCCCCAGTTGGTCGCGTGACGAGCGCACGCTGCGATGTCACTCCGTCCAGGTACGCGTCTCGGTTCGTACGAAATCCTCGCAGCCCTCGGCGAAGGCGGCATGGGCGAGGTGTACCGTGCCACCGACACGAGCCTGAAGCGGCAGGTCGCCATCAAGGTGTTGCCGGCGT
>JANNEJ010000312.1:0-6271 GCA_031378585.1 Acidobacteriota bacterium
CCGGCTTCCGCCACCGCGCGGCCGCAGTCTTCATGGAGCGGCACCGACAGCGTGCCCAACTCCAGCATCTCTCCGATCACCGCCATCCGGCGGCCGGACGGACGGCTCGACGCCAGGGCCTCGAGCGACTGCGCAAGCGCGGCCGGACTGGAGTTGTAGGAGTCGTCAAGCACGGTCGCGCCGAAGGGCGTCGTGAGCAGGGCGCCGCGATGGGCCGCCGGTGCCAGCGTCCGCAGTCGCTCGGCAATCGCGTCGAGGCCGACGCCCAGTTCCACGCCTACCGCCGCGGCGGCCAGCGCGTTCATGAGATTCCCATGTCCTGGGAGCGCAATCGCCAGTGTCAGCGTGCCAGCCGCGGTGCGGACGGTCGCGGTCGTGCCGAACACACCTCGATCATCGAGCGCCTCGGCCCGCACATCGGCGCCGGCATGCACGCCAAACGTCACGACCCGGCCCGGGAACGCCGCCGCCCTGGCCATCACGAGCGGGTCGTCTGCGTTGCAGACGAGTAACGTGCGCTGGTCGGCCAGTTCGAGGATCTCGGCCTTGGCATCGGCGATGGCCTCGCGAGAGCCGAAGTGGCCGATATGGGCGTCGCCGACGTTGGTCCACACCCGCACGTCTGGCTCGGCGAGGCCCACGAGCACCCGGATCTCGCCGGCGTGGTTCATGCCGAGCTCCATCACGGCCACCTCGGGGCACTCGCGCAGGTCCACGAGCGAGAGCGGGAGTCCCAGATGATTGTTGAGGTTGCCGCGATTCTTGACCACGCGGTAGCGCGCGCCGAGCACCGCAGCAATCGCGTCCTTGGTCGTCGTCTTGCCGGCGCTGCCGGTGATGGCGACTACGCGAGCGGCCGAGGCGCGACGGACCGCGCGGCCCAGGTCCTGCAGCGCGCGCACGGTGTCTGGCACTTCGATCACGACGGGCGCGGAGGCACCATCTGGCACCTCAACGGGATTCTGCACGACGAGACCGGCTGCGCCACGCGCCAGAGCTGCGGGCACAAACGCGTGCCCGTCGCGGGCGGCCACGAGGGCAAAGAAGACCTCGCCGGCGGCAAGTGCGCGTGAATCGATGGACACCGCGCCGAGGCGCCGCGTCGGCGAGCCGGCGACGAGCCGTCCGCCCAGCGTCGTAGCCAGATCCGCCGCCGAGTAAGTGCCGTGCTCGAGGCGCATGCTAAGCCAGCCTCTGGTGACGGCGCGCGATCGCGGCCTTGGCCACGACGGCATCGTCAAACGGCTGCACGCGAGTGCCGATGTGTTGCGTCTTCTCGTGGCCCTTGCCGGCGATGAGCACCAGGTCACCAGGGCGCGCCGACGCCACGGCCTTCTCGATCGCCTGGGCGCGGTCCACCACCGCGATCACGTCCGGGGTCCGGCCCGACGCGGCCTCGCCTGCTGGAATGCCGCGGCGAATCTCGTCGATGATGCTGGCCGGGTCCTCGCTGCGCGGGTTATCCGACGTGATGACCACGACATCGCTGAGCCGGGCCGCCACCATACCCATGAGCGGACGCTTGGGACGATCGCGGTCGCCGCCACACCCAAACACCGTGATCACGCGGCCGCGAGTCAACGGCCGCGCCGTCTCAATGAGATTCCGCAGTGCGTCGTCGGTGTGCGCGTAGTCCACGACCACCGTGATGTCGTCGACGGGCAACGAGACGAGCTCGAAGCGGCCGGGCACGCCGGCCAGGCTCGCGAGCCCGGCGCTGATGGCCGCGCCGGGCACGTCGAGCGCACAGGCCGCGGCCGTGGCCGCCAGCAGGTTGTAGACATTGGGCCGGCCAACGAGTGTCGAGACGACCTCGACCGGACCAGCCGGCGTGACGGCGCGGAAGCGCACCCCGTGCAGGTCCATCGACAGATCTTCCGGGCGCACGTCCGCCGCTTTCTGCATCCCGTAGGTGAGGGTTGTGGCGCAGACCTGCGCCAGGGTGGCAGCGCGCGGATCGTCGGCGTTGACGACGCCTGGAGCCGAGGGCTCGAGCATGTCGAACAGGCGCCGCTTGGCCGCGAAGTACTGCTCCATGTCGGCATGGAAGTCGAGGTGGTCGCGCGTCAGGTTCGTGAAGATCGCCGCGGCAAAGCGCATGCCGTCGACCCGCTTGAGCGCAAGCGCATGCGACGACACTTCCATCACGCACGAGCGGTTGCCGGCCGCGACCATCTCGCGCAGCAGCCTCTGCACGTCCGGGGCCTCGGGCGTCGTGCGCGAGGCCTCGCGCGATTCCCGCCCCACCCGGTAGTGCACCGTGCCGAGCACGCCGGCCGCTAGCCCCGCCACGTCCAGCACCGACGCGAGCAGGTACGCCGTCGTCGTCTTGCCGTTGGTGCCAGTGACGCCGACCACCGGGATCTCACGACTCGGATGTCCGTGCGCGACCGCACCTACGAGCGCGAGCCCGAGCCGGCCATCGCTCACCCTGATCCACGACACGGCAAGGTGCGCAGGGCGGGCGCTCTCGCTCACGACCATCACGGCGCCGTTGGCGACGGCCTCGGTCACAAAATCGACGCCGTCGGCCTTGAGGCCGCGCAGCGCCACAAACACCGAGCCTGGCTCGGCTCGGCGCGAGTCGCAGGTCACGCTCGTGAGCACGGCTCCCGG
The DNA here is from genome assembly GCA_031378585.1 of Acidobacteriota bacterium. GTDB lineage: Bacteria > Acidobacteriota > Vicinamibacteria > Vicinamibacterales > UBA2999 > CADEFD01. The sequence continues at coordinate 2,617 of JANNEJ010000312.1, forward strand.
ATCGAGACTGAGGTCGCTCGCCTGCACGAGGGCGCCGAGGGCATCGAGCACGTCACGCACCGTCACGGTATGGACCCCCCCGCTTGACGTCCGGATCGGCCGGGGCCGCGATCGAGCATCAGCGTGCAAGCCCCGCCGACAGCGAGCGTGTGCCCCGCCTCGGGATACTGCGCGACCACCAGGCCCGTGCCTTGAAGTTTCGCCGTCACGCCGAGGCGGGCGATCCGCCGAAGCGCCTCGCGTGCCCCCAGGCCGATGAGGTCAGGCATCGCGCGCGTGCCCGAGTCATCGATGGTAATGACGGTGGCGGCACGGGGACCAACCACCGGCGGTGGACGGCGCGAGTCCACGAGCACGGGCGGCGCCGGGAACACCGTTGGCGCGACGCCGCGGTGACGGAGCGCGGCGTCGGCAATCCGCCTGAAGATCGGACCTGCGACCGAGGCGCCGTAGTAGTTCCCGTTGCGCGGCGTGTCGACCAGAACCACCAGCGCAAACACCGGCTTGCGTGACGGCACGAAGCCAGCGAAGGACACGTTGTAGTCACGGTTCGAGTAGGCGCCGTTGACGAGCTTCTGCGCCGTGCCCGTCTTCCCCGCCACGGTAAACCCTTCAACCTGCGCAAACCCTCGTGCTGTCCCGACCGTGACGACGTCCTCCATGATGGCGGTGAGTTCGGCGGCCGTGCGCGCGCTGACGACGCGGCGGACTTCCACGACCTCGGTTGCCGTGCGCACGCCGTCGCGTACCACGGCGCGAACCACGCGCGGCTTCAGCAGCCGGCCGCCATTGGCAACGGCCGCGGTGGCCGTCACCATCTGCAGCGGCGTCACGCCCACCTGGTAGCCCATTGACACTGACGCAAGTGCGCTGTCGTCGAGCTTGGACGGATTCCACACGATGCCGGGACTCTCACCGGGGAAGTCGGTCGAAGTCGTATGGCCGAAGCCGAAGCGGGTGACGTAGGCGCCAAGGCGATCGCGACCGAGTTTCAGCCCGATCCGGATGGCGCCGACGTTGCTCGACTTCACGATCGCGTCGGCGAAGGTGAGGACGCCGTAGTTGTGCGTGTCGTCGATCTGCCGCGAGCCGAACCGGATATAGCCGGGGTCGGTGTTGACAAGGTCGGTGGGCGTGATGACGCCTTCTTCGAGCGCGGCCGATGCGGTGACCAGCTTGAAGGTCGACCCGGGCTCATACAGGTCGGTGACGGCTCGGTTCTTCCGCTGCGCGGCGGTGGCCGTGCGGAAGGTGTTCGGATTGAACGTGGGATAGCTCGCCATGGCGAGGATCTCGCCGGTCGAAGGATCCATCATCACCGCGGTGCCGCTGTCGGCTTTGTGAGCCGTGACGCCCGCCGCGAGCTCGCGCTCGACGATGTGCTGCAGATACTCGTCGATGGTCAGTTCCAGCGTGGCACCAGTCGTGGGCAGGCGCTCGACGCGGCTGAACGCGCGCCGGCGCGCGTCGGTCTGCACCAGCACGGTGCCTGGACGGCCGCGAATCACCTTGTCGAAAGCCGCCTCGATGCCGCCGAGACCAACGTTGTCGACACCAACATATCCAAGCAGCTGTCCGCCCAGCTCCTTGTTGGGATAGAAGCGCCGGTTCTCCTTCATGAACCCGATGCCCTCGAGGTCGAGCGCCGCCACGCGCGCTGCCGCTTGAGGCGACACGAAGCGCTGCACGAACGCGAATGCGCCAGCCCGGCCCAGGCGGTCCCCGAGCTCCTTGCGCTCGCTGGCGCTACCGCAGTCGCCAAGCGCTCCGCACAGCGCCCGCACAGCCGCCTTGGCGTCGGTGATCTCCGAGGGCACGGCGTAGATGCTGTCGACGTCCACGCTGTAGGCGAGCAAGCGCTGGTTGCGGTCACGAATCTCGCCACGCTTCGGGTAGGTGTCGATCGTCCGGTTCTGCTGCCGGTCGGCGCGCGCCATGAGTTCGGTGTGACGGACGACCTGCAGGTACACCAGGCGCGCTTCGATCGCGACCGACCACGCCACCAGACAGACGCCGGCAATGAAGGCGCGCCGCCGGATCGTCCGGCGCCAGTCGGCGGTGGTCGTATCAGCCATGGGGGATCACCGGAAATGCCGTCAGCGCGATGCCACGACCGACCGGGCCGGAGGCTCGGACGGCAGCACGCGCTCGAGCACGATGGCGTCTCCGGATTTCGGCGCGATCATGCCAAGCCGTCCGGTCGCAAGCCGTTCGATGCGCTGGGGCGCACGCAGCGTCTCGAGCTCGAGCCGCAGATGCTGTTGCACGTCGACTTCGGCGGCGCGGTCCTTCTGCATCTGCTCGATGCGATAACCGTGACGGATGAGCTCGAAGTGCTGCCAGGCATCGAACATCACGACCAGCACCAGCACCACGCCGACCGCCAGCGAGATCCACAGCTCCCGCTGCCTGCGCTCGTCGACTTCGCGGACGATCGGATTGTTGCGGACGTCCTTCTTGACGGCGTACTCGAAGGTCTCTACATGTTCCACGGCGTCCCCCTTGGTTCAGGCCAGGCGTTCTGCAGCTCGCAGCTTCGCGCTGCGCGCTCGCGGGTTCAGGGCGATCTCGGTATCGGCCGGCCCGAGCGGACGGCCGGTCAGCACCTTCACGATGCCGTCGCTCCGGTCGAGCGCCCGCAGCGTGTGTTTCACGAGTCGGTCCTCGAGTGAATGAAAGCTGATGACGACGAGCCGTCCGCCCGTCTGCAGACGCATGGCCGCCCGTCGGACGAACTCGTCGAGCCGCTCGAGCTCGCCGTTGACCCAGATGCGCAGCGCCTGAAAGGTGCGCGTGGCCGGGTCGATCCGCTGCCAGCTCTGACCCGACAGCGAACGCCGCACGATGGCGGCGAGCTGGCCGGTCGTCTCGATGGGCGCGCGCTCGCGCGCCATCACGATGCCGCGGGCCACCCGGCGTGACCGGCGCTCTTCGCCGAACTGGTAGATCACATCCGCCAGGTCGGCTTCATCGACCGTGGCCAGGCGCTCGGCCACGGTCTGTCCCTGCGACTGATCCATGCGCATGTCCAATGGCTCGTCCCGGCGAAAGCTGAAACCGCGGCCCTCCGCATCAAACTGCATGGACGAGACGCCCAGGTCCGCAAGTGCGCCCGCGACCAGCGCCACACCCAGCGAGTCGAGTACCGTGTCGATCGTGCGGTAGTCGGCGTGCACGAGCTGCACCCGGGCGCCGTACGACTCGAGCTGGCGGCTGGCCATGGCCAGCGCCTGCGGGTCGCGGTCCAAGCCAATCACCCGCTCGGCGCCCTGCTCGAGCAGCGCGCGCGTGTGGCCGCCGAGTCCAACCGTGCAATCCACGTACGTGCCGCCGCGCTCGGGCTGCAGGAGCCGCGTCGCCTCGTCCACCATCACCGGAAGGTGCTGCGGCAGGTCCACGTCCGACACGGATGGCTCGCTTCCCTGCTAGATGCCGTAGTCGGCCAGTGCCCGCGCGTCGTCGTCAGTGAACGGCTCGCGGATCATTTTGGTCAGGAACCGGTCATGGTTCCAGACCTCGAGAAAGTCATACTTGCCGAGCACGTCCACTTCGCCGGTCATGAGTGCGGATTCGCGCACGCGGGGCTGGATGAGCACGCGGCCCTGCGGGTCGAACTCGGTGACCTGCCCATAGAAATTGACGCGGTCGAGGAACT
>JANNEJ010000324.1:0-7875 GCA_031378585.1 Acidobacteriota bacterium
CGGTGGACCTGCAGCGCTTCCGTTCGATCGACTCGACGCTCGGCTACCTGCTCACGCCGGAGATCACGCTGCGCGCCGCGCACACGGCGCTGCGCGGCTTCGGCCGGCCGACGACCGACCACCAGGTTGGCCTGTCCGTGATCTGGACCCGGCGCTGGTGGTGATAGGCTCGCAGGGCTGCTGCAGGAGTCACCAGATGCACAAAGTGATGATGGCGGGCGCGCTGGTCTGCCTGGCGGGATGCGCCGCCACACCGGCCGCCCCTTTGGCTCCGACCTGGCCCACCAAGGGATGGACGATGTCGACGCCTGACGCCGAAGGGTTCGACGTGGCGGCGCTGACCGCGCTCGACGCGGAGTTCGCGGCGGGCCGGCACGGCCAGGTGACCGGCATGTTCATCACGCGCCACGGCCGCGTGGTCGTCGACAAGACCTACGAGCACGACTTCGACCGGTTGTTCGAAGGCCGCGATCCGGTGCGGGGGCCCTACAACTACTACGACCCGGACTGGCATCCCTACTACATGCACGGGGCGCTGCACACCATGCAGTCGGCGTCGAAGAGCATCACGTCCACGCTCATGGGCATCGCCATCGAACGCGGCGAGATTCCAGGGGTAGAAGCCAAGCTGATGCCCTACTTCGCTGGCGTCCGGGCGGCGGATGCCGACCCGCGCCGCGCCGATCTCACGCTGGCACACGTGCTGACGATGACGACCGGCATCAGGTGGGATGAGAGCACGGTCGCCTACACCGATCCGGCCAACAGCTGCGCGGCCATGGAGCGAAGCCAGGACTGGATCCAGTTCGTGCTCGACCAGCCGCTCTCCGACACGCCCGGTGAGAAGTTCGTCTACAGCAGTGGCAACACCGAGCTGCTCGCTCACGTGATCAAGACCGCCACCAGCAAACACGCCCACGAATACGCGGCCGAGCACCTCTTTGCGCCGCTCGGCATCACCGACACCTACTGGAAGCGCACGCCGACCGGTCTGTCCGACACCGAAGGCGGCCTCTACCTGACGCCGCGCGATCTCGCCAAGATCGGCTACCTCTACCTGAACGACGGCGTGTGGGAAGGCCAGCGGATCCTGCCCGAAGGCTGGGTGGCCGCGGCCACGTCCCCGCTCGTCGACACGCGTCCGGGCCAGCCGCGATCGCGCCGCTACGGCTACCAGTGGTGGGTGCTGCCCCACGCCGCGGGGTCCGCCTACGCGTATGCGGCCCTCGGCTACGGCGGCCAGCGGCTCATCGTCCTTCCCGAGCACCAGGTGGTGGCCGTGTTCACCGGCTGGAACATCTACGAACACGCCGAGTTCTCGCCCTACGACGCCCTCGACCGCCTGCTGAAGACCATCGCGCCGTGAGGCCATCGTGAGCGTTCCGTTCGATTCCACCAAACCGCCGCACGAGTCCTGGTAGAACTTCGGCGCTTGGCCGAATCGGGAATCTCTCTGTTGGGCGCCGCCACGCGCATCGCGCTGGCGCTGGCCTTGGTCCCTGCCGGTGCGCTGACTCTGATGCGGTCAGGCGAAGACGCGCGGCCCCTGGTAGAACCGGCCGCATGGCTGAACAGGGTATCTCGCTCCAGGGCACGTTCATCCGGATCGCGCTGGCGGTCGCGCTGGTCGTCGCCACTTTCAATCCCAGTGGCTACTCAGTTGTCCACTGGGTGGCCACCCCGCCAGTGGCGTTCACCCCAGGCAAAACACTTGCGGTGCTGGCCCTCGCCGCTGCCTGGATAGTCTGCCTGCGTACCGCCTTCATCGCCCTGGGGAAGTGGGGCCTGTTTCTTGGGGTCGGCATCTTCGCGGCGTTCGTCTGGTTTCTCGTCGACCGCGACGTGCTGAGCCTCGGCGGCTCCGCCATCGTGTGGGTGGCGCTGGTCGTCGTGGGCGTACTCCTTGGCGTGGGCTTGTCGTGGTCGCTCATCCGGGCAAAGACCACCGGCCAGATCGAAGTCAACTAGCCCGGTCGCCAACCCGCGGTATGACGGCGGTCATACCCCGCGCCAGCGCCAGCCGCTACCGTGACTCGGGGCATGCGCAAGGACCGCCGATGGTGGATGCTGGCTGGGACCGTCCGGACCAACCGCTCGATGCACTCTGCGACGCGATCGTGGAGCGGCATCACACATACCTGCACGGTGCGGTTCCGCTGATCCGCGGGTGGCTGGGCACGTTGATGGCGCGCGAGTCGCAGGCCGCCCCGGCGCTCGCCCGCGTGCAGGCGGCCTTCACGAGCCTGACCGACCAGGTGCTCGGCCACCTCGCCAAGGAGGAGGCGATCTTGTTCCCGGCGCTGGCCGCGATGGCTCAGGCGCACCGCGAAGGCGCGATGCGTCCTCCCCTGCCGTTCCCAACCGTCCTGTACCCGATCCGCTTGATGGAAGCCGAGCACGCACGGCTCGAAGAGGGCCTGGCGCGCGTGCGCGACGCGGCCAACGGCTTCGCGGTGCCCCCCTCCGCGTCAGAGACCTGGCACCGGTGTTATTGCGAACTGGCCAGGTTCGAGCAGGCAGTGCACGCGCACCTGCGAGCCGAGAACGACGTGCTGTTCCCGCGCGCGCTCGAGCTGGAACAACGGCTTTCGTGATGTCGTACCCCGGTCCGCAGGTCGGATAGAATCCCGGCGTGACGACGCCCAGTGTCGAGGACGCCCTTCGCCGGACCGCAATTTTCCGCCGGCTATCGCCCGCCGACCGTACCCGGGTGGCAGCCGTCGCACGACTGCGGGTGCATCCGCGCGGCGCGATGATCTTCACCGAGGGCGACCCGAGCGATGCCTTCCTCGCCATCGTCGAGGGGCGCGTCAAGATCTTCAAGTCCACCCCCGCTGGCAAAGAGCTCATCCTGGAGATCTTCGGACCAGGCGATCCGCTGGGCGCCGTTGCCGTGTACGAGGGCGCACCGTTCCCCGCCTCGGCACTCGCGCTCGACGACACGACGTGCCTGCGGATCGAACAACCCGACTTCTTCCGCCTGCTCGAGGCCCATCCACCGCTCGTGCGCGGACTGCTGTCGGGGCTCACGATTCGGCTCGCCGAATTGACGCGTCGGCTGGCCGAGCTTACCGGCGTCCGCGTCGAGGCACGTTTCGCACGGCTCTTCCTCAAGCTGGCCGAGCAGATCGGCCGGCCGGATTCCGGTCGAGGCGGCGTGTTCACGCCGATGCCGCTGTCGAGGCAGGAACTGGCGGATTTAACCGGCACGACGATCGAAACGGCGATCCGGATCATGAGCCGCTGGCAGAAGGAGCACGTGCTTCTCACCGAGAAAGACGGCTTCGTGCTGATCGATCGCGCAGGGCTCGAGGAGGCCGCGGCGTCCTGACCAATTCGCCGTGCCCGTTTAGAGGTCGGCGCGCGTGACGCGACTCATGGCCAGGGCGAGCGGCAGCGCCAGCCACAGCAGAAGCGACGCGGCCACGTAGACCACCGCCATCTGGGCGCCCCCGGTGAAGCGCAGCAACGCGAGCGACGCCGCCCCGAAAGCCGCCGTGCCTTCGATGGCCAGCAGCGCCCCGGTGCGCGCCGCATCCACGGGATTGATGAGCGTCGCCCAGATCAGCAACCGCGAGGCCGAGCCGGACTGGAGCAGCGACGCGACCCCCAGCACCGCCACATCGAACAGCACCACCGCCACGAACCACACCACGAGCGCGGAGGCCAGCACCCGCGTGCGCCGGCCGGTGTTGGCGCTGGCCAGTAGCGCCGCCACCGACAGGAACACCGCCGTCAGCACCAGCGCAGCGGCCACGAGCGCGGCGTAGCGCCCAAGTCCGTCGAGCCCCGCCTGCGATCGCACCACCAGACCGGCTATTCCGAATCCCAGCAGCTCGGCGGCGGCCAGCGCCAGCCAGACCCCAAGGACCCGGCCGGCCAGCACGGCGCCCCGGGACACGGGCTGCGAGTAGAGCAGCTCGGCGGCGCCGCGCTCGGACGTCAGCGCCAGGCCGCCGAACACCAGCGCCGACAGTGGCACGAGCAGCAGGACGATCTGCACGAGCGACACCGCCGTGCGCGCAAAGTCCTGCACGCCGTGCCCGCCCGACAGAATGTAGCCGGCACCCGCCACGGCCAGCGTCAGCGCCGCGAAGACCACGGCGAAGGTCTGCAGCCAGCGCGACCGGATCGCCAGCAGCAATTCGTAGCGGGCGCACAACCACAGCACCGTCAGCGAGGGTGTCACCGTGCCCCCCCTGCCCCGCCGCCCAGGATGGCGGCAGCCGTCACAGGAACGCCGGCACGCGCGGCCGGGTCGGCATCCCGCGATGCCGCATCGGCATGCGCGATGATGCCCGACGCCATGGGCGTCGCGGTTCGTGCCTGGGTGAAGAGCGCACGGCGCGCGTCAATCCACGCCCCGGTCAGGTGGTCGGCTACGTAGGCCGCCGCGTCGGCCTCGAGTGGCGTGCGGGCCAGATAGTCGCGAAGGCAGCCGACCTCGTCGAACGCTACGGGTTCCTCCCCAGGCGCGACGATCTGCGCCGCGGTCGCCTGCGAGACGATCACCATCCGGCAGTTCGCGCACAAGTCGCTGCCCATCGCGAGCTCCGCCGGCCCCGGCGCCTGCTGAGTGCAACCCGCCAGCAGGCACACGACGGCGACACTCGCGAGTCGATTCATGGCCGTTTCTCTCCGACCAGTTCCCGATAGAACGCATCGAGCCGGCCCTCTTCGGCGGTGAGGCCCCGGATGTCGGCGCCGGCCGTCCTGACGACGTCGAGGAGCCGCGGGCGCATCGACGCCGGCCCGGGCAGCAGCAGTTCGTCGCCGACCCACTCGGCCGCCGGCGACAGGTCGCGCAGCCGTTCCACCAGGCCCTCAACCCGCGTGGCCAGGCGCACGCGCATCACGCCGCGGTCGGCCAGCTTCCCGGCCAGTTCGCGCGCGGTGACGAGAGCCGCCAGACGTCCGGCAACGAGGATGGCGATGTAATCGGCCAGCCGCTCGACGTCTCCCAGCTGATGCGAGCTGAAGAAGACCGTGCCGCCGCTTCGCCGCCGTGCCTCGACCACGCCATAGAACGCGCCCAGACCGTCGGGGTCGAGCGCGGCCGTCGGCTCGTCCAGTAGGAGCACCTCGGTGTCGGAGAGCAGCGACACGGCCAGTCCGAGCCGCTGCACCATGCCACCGGAGTAGGTGCCGACGGGCCTGGCCCCGGCGCCGTTCAGTGACGCAAACGCCAGCACGCGATCCGCCGCACCGGCAGGCGCCTGCCGCAGACGGCGGTAGAACTCGATGACCTCGCGGCCCGTGAGCGCCGCGGGAAACGACACCCGCTGGGGCAGGAACGAGCAGGCGCGACGCGCGTGGGCGTCGACCGCGTTCAGTCCCGCTTTCCCGAGCAAGACGGCACCCATAGTGGGACGGACGAGCCCCGCGGCCGCTTTGATGGACGTCGTCTTGCCGGATCCGTTTGGGCCCAGCAGGGCGACGACCGAACCGGCGGGCACCTCGAGCGTCAGTCCGTCGACCGCCAGATGGCCGTCGTAGCGCTTCGTGAACTCGCGGTAGCGAATCACGCCGTGTTCCTCGGCGCCCACGAGCGGGAACCCGCCACGAGCACACCCACGCCGGTCAGCAGCACGACCCACCCGCCTGCCACCTCCGCGGCGCCCGGCGCGACGGGGGTCATATCGGTGACGGGCACGGCATCGAGCACCGCTGGCCGCATCAGCGGCCGCGCGTCCACGACGGGGATGAGGTCGAGTACGGGAAACGTCCGCTCCGCCGCGGCCAGCGCCGACGCGGCCACCCCGTGAGAGAACAAGTCGGCCGCGGAGAGGTTGCCGCGGAGGTGATCGAAGACGCTCGACAGGCGGTAGGGCTGGTCCGCGATGCCGTCGCCGTCGAGATCCGGCTCGGCGTTGTCCGACCAGTAGTTGCCGTCGAAGCGGGTGTCGGTGCGCCGGCCCGAGAGGGACAACGGCGTCAAGTTCCCGATAAACGCGTTGCCCTCGAACACGTTTTCGCCGCTCGAGTCGTAGACGACCAGCGCCATGTCTGACTTGGCCACGACGTTGCGCCGGAACTGGTTCCGGTACGACCCTTCCAGAAAGATGCCCCGGGCGTTGTCGGCAATCAGGTTGTCTTCGGCAACCACCTCGTCGCACGACTTGAGCAGCAGGCCCACCGACGCGAATCCGCGATTCCTCACGAACCGGTTACGCCGGAACGCGATCCGTTTCGAGTACATCAGCGCCGCACCCGCGGCCCCATTCTCGAACGCGTTGTCCTCGAACACGTTGTCGTCCGAGAACATGTAGTGCAGTCCGTAGCGGAGGTCTCGCGCCCGCGTGGGCGTGACCCGGCCATGCGACGACGACTGCACGTAGACGCCGTCCCGGGTGTTGGCGATCTCGATGTGGGAGAGATGGAACCGCTGGCTGTTCCAGACATGGATGCCGCTACCGACCTCCCCGGGGTCTCGGCCCGGTATCCCCTCAATGGTCGTCCACTCGATCGTGGCGTCGTCGGCGGCCAGCAGGTAGATGCCAAAGAGTGCGCCCCGCACGTGGACGTCTCTGATGGTGGCGCGGGGAGCCGCCACGTGAATGCCGGCCGTGTCGCGCCCGAGATCGCCCATCGACCGGCCGTCGACATCCACGCCCTCGACTGTGACGTCGACGGCGCGCACGCGCACCACGCTGCCGCGGCCCGAGCCCATCAAGGTAGGGCGGCCGACGCCCGCGAGCGTCACCGGCTTGTCGAGGTAGAGGTCGCCGGCATAGACGCCGGCTGGCACGACGACGCGCGCGCCAGGTTCCGCGGCGTCCACCAGCAGTTGCAGGGGCGAGGCGTCCTCGGGTGCAGGCCGGCCCTCGACGGTACCTGGAGGGGCCGGGTCGCTGGTGGCGCCGGCCCCCGCCACCTGCATCACGGCCACGAGCACCATGCCGTGGAGACTGACCATGGCCTGCGCGCCCCCCGTGCCCGTCGCGGGCTCGGCCTGGCGCGAACGCCACCACGTCCAGGCCAGGGCCGCAACGAGCAGCAACACTGCACCGCCCATCGCGTAACTGCCGAGCCGAGGATACGAATACACCTCGAAGTTCGCGATCTGGCGGTAGCCGAACATCGGCGGCATGAAGGGCTGCACCGTGATGGCGGCATCGGGCGCCAGGTCGTGTCCGTAGCGGTAGAGCTTGTAGCCGAACGACCAGATCGAGAACGCCCCGAAGTAGGTGAAGAGCATGGTCACATCGAGCAACGCCGCCATGGTGGCGTGCACGACGGTGCGCAGGATCAGCAGGCCGAGGATCCCAATGGCAAACGGCATCCACTGGAACTCGGCGAAGGCCGCCGTGTTCAGATCGTGCATGCCGATGTAGTGGTTGAGGACGTTGATCTCGGGGATATCCTGTCCCCCGTTGCCGCCAATCAAGGTGTGCGAGTAGATGTCGAGCCGCAGACCCTCTGGGTACTGCGGCGCGAACATCGTGAGGTTCCACAGCGGGACGAAGTAGGTGACCACCAGCAGCGCGGCGGCTCCGAGCAGCATCACTCTCGACGTGCCGTCGATCGCGCTGTCGAGGACCCGTCGACCGCTCGAATGGTTTGTCATGATGCGTCCTGTCGCTGTCCTTCGTTTTGCCAGGGACTAGCCGCTAACCGCTAGCCGCTAGTCCCTGGAAGAGTCACTTGACAATCATGTAGCCCTGCATCTCCTGGTGGAGCGCCGAGCAGAAGTTCGTGCAGTAGTAGGCGTGGACGCCGTTCTTTTTGGCGACAAACGTGACTTGCTTGGTTTCGCCAGGGTCGACGACGATGTTGATGTTGTAATCGAGCAGACCCCAGCCGTGTAGCTCGTCGGTCGTCTGCTCGATGTTGGTGATGGCGACCGTCACCGTGTCGCCCTCGTTCACCTCGAAC
>JANNEJ010000332.1:0-3009 GCA_031378585.1 Acidobacteriota bacterium
GTCGGTCCCGACGCCTTCAACCACTACGGGCACACCTTGACCAGCAACACCCTGGTCTATGTGGCCGAGATGGGGCTGATTGCCGTGTTCCTGCTGCACATCGTCAAGACCGTGACGGGGGTGCTGGCCAACCGCGCCGCGCGGCCTGAGCGGTACGCCGTGAAGAAGTGGGCGAAGACGAAGAACGGCGCCAGCCGCAAGAGCCTGTCGTCGACCACGATGATCATCACCGGCACCATCGTGGCGCTGTTTGTGGTCACGCACCTCATCACGTTCAAGTTCGGCCCGGTCTACACCACGCCCGATGGCATTCGCGATCTCTACCGCCTCCAGGTCGAGATCTTCAGCCAGCCGGCCTATGTCGTGTTCTACCTCGTGGCCATGGGCATCATCTTCTCGCACCTGTGGCACGGACTCTCGAGTGCCGCCCAATCGCTTGGTCTCGCACACTCCACGTGGACGCCGCGGCTGCTCGTGGCCGGCCGCCTCGTGTCGGCGGCCATCGCCGGCGGGTTCTTCGTCATTCCGGTCTTCACCTTCTTTCTCTCGCGGGGCGCGCGATGACGCTCGAGTCCAGGATTCCCAGCGGGCCCATCACCGACAAGTGGGACCGGCGCAAGTTCGAAAACAAGCTCGTGAACCCCGCCAACCGGCGGAAGTTCGAGGTGCTGGTCGTGGGTACGGGGCTGGCTGGCTCGTCGGCCGCGGCGTCGCTTGGCGAACTCGGCTACAAGGTGAAGCTGTTCGGCATTCACGAGAGTCCCCGCCGCGCGCACAGCATCGCGGCGCAGGGCGGCATCAACGCGGCCAAGAACTATCGGAACGATGGCGACAGCGTCTACCGGCTCTTCTACGACACGATCAAGGGCGGTGACTACCGGTCGCGCGAAGCCAACGTCTACCGGCTGGCCGAACTCTCGGTGCAGATCATCGATCAGTGCGTGGCGCAGGGCGTGCCGTTCGCGCGCGAGTACGGCGGCCTGCTCGACAACCGCTCGTTTGGCGGCGCGCAGGTCTCGCGCACGTTCTACGCGCGCGGCCAGACCGGGCAGCAATTGCTGCTTGGCGCCTACCAGTCGCTGATGCGGCAGGTCGACGCCGGCACCGTGGACGTCTATCCCCGGCGCGAGATGCTCGATCTGGTCATGGTCAACGGTCAGGCCCGTGGCATCATCACGCGCAATCTCGTCACGGGCGAACTCGAGTCGCACGGCGCCCATGCGGTGCTGCTCTGCACGGGCGGCTACGGCACCGTGTTCTATCTCTCGACCAACGCCGTCAATTCGAACGTGACGGCGGCCTGGCGCGCGCACAAGCGCGGCGCCTTCTTTGCCAATCCGTGTTTCACGCAGATTCATCCGACCTGCATTCCGGTGAGCGGCGACCACCAGTCGAAGCTGACGCTCATGTCCGAGAGCCTGCGCAACGACGGCCGCGTCTGGGTGCCGAAGGCGCAGGGCGACAAGCGTCCTGCGCTGCAGATTCCTGAAGCCGAGCGCGACTACTATCTCGAACGCCGCTACCCGAGCTTCGGGAATCTCGTGCCGCGTGACGTCGCGTCGCGCGCTTCCAAGGCGGTGTGCGACGAGGGCCGAGGCGCCGGCGAGTCGGGACTGTCGGTGTATCTCGACTTCGCCGATGCCATCAAGCGTTCCGGTGTCGAGACCATCAAGGGCCGCTATGGCAACCTGTTCGACATGTACAAGCGCATCACCGACGAGGATCCGTATCAGGTGCCGATGCGCATCTATCCTGCCGTGCACTACACGATGGGCGGGCTGTGGGTCGACTACGACCTGATGTCCACATTGCCGGGGTTGTTCGTACTTGGTGAAGCGAACTTCTCGGATCACGGCGCCAATCGCCTGGGCGCAAGCGCCCTGATGCAGGGCCTGGCCGATGGCTACTTCGTGGCGCCCTACACGGTGGCCAACTACTTGGGCGGCACGTCGATTCCCACCGTGTCGACGAGCCACGAGGCGTTCAAGGAAGCGACCGCCGCGTCGCAGGCGCGTATCGACACGGTGCTGGCGGTGAAGGGCTCGCGCACCATCCGCGACTTCCATCGCAACATCGGGCAGATCTGCTGGGACCACGTGGGCATGGCCCGCACGGAAGGCGGTCTCAAGGGAGCCATCACGCAGATTCAGGCGCTGCGCACCGAGTTCTGGCAGAACGTGATCGTGCCGGGCGAGAAGAACAACATGAACCCGGCGCTCGACTACGCCGGCCGCGTGGCCGACTACATGGAGTTTGCCGAACTGCTCGCCCTCGACGCCCTGGAGCGACGTGAGTCGTGCGGCGGCCACTTCCGCGAGGAATTCCAGACCCCAGACGGCGAGGCCCTGCGCAAGGACGACGAGTTCTCGTATGCGGCCGCGTGGGAGTTCCAGGGCGTAGACCAGACGTCGAGGCTGCACAAGGAAGCCCTGGTGTTCGACGAAGTGCATCCGTCGCAGCGCAGCTACAAGTAGACCTTCACACCGCAGCAGGATCTGACATGTCGATGACCGTCACTCTGAACGTCTGGCGACAGGCCAATCCGACCGCCAAGGGCCGGATGGAGCGCTACCTCGCCAGGAACGTGCACCCCGACATGTCGTTTCTCGAGATGCTCGACGTGGTGAACGACGACATCACTCGCGAGGGCAAAGACCCGATCGCGTTCGACTCCGACTGCCGCGAGGGCATCTGCGGCAGCTGCGGGCTGGTGATCGACGGCATTCCACACGGGCCGGATCCGGGCGCCACGACCTGTCAGGTGCACATGCGCCGCTTCAAGAACGGCGACACCATCACCATCGAGCCATTTCGAGCGAGGGCGTTTCCGGTCATCAAGGACCTGATGGTCAACCGAACCGCCTTCGACCGCATCATTGCGGCCGGCGGCTACGTGTCGATGAACGTGGGCGGCGCGCCCGACGGCAACACGTTGCCGATTCCGAAGGACGTCGCCGATCTGGCGATGGACAACGCGCAGTGCATCGGTTGCGGCGCGTGCGTGGCGGC
>JANNEJ010000347.1:0-3778 GCA_031378585.1 Acidobacteriota bacterium
CCTGGCGCTGCTCGCCGAGTCTGCCATGGCGGCACACTTCGATGGTGGCACCGCGGGCGCCCGCTATCAGGTGGTGCTGCACGTGAATGCCGACGACGCGACCGACGCCCGGACCGAATCGTCGACCCCAGGCGCGAGTCCCGCGGCAATGGACGGCGCCATCGAGGTGGACCACGGCGCGTTGTACGTTTCGACCGAAACGTCTCAACGCCTCGCCTGCGACGCCTCGCTGGTGCAGATGCGCCACGACGCCGACGGTGCCGTGGTCGACGCGGGCCGCAAGACGCGCACGATTCCACCGTCGATCCGCCGCGCTCTCGCCGCCCGCGACACCGGGTGTCGCTTTCCAGGCTGCACCTCCCGCCGATGCGACGCCCATCACGTGGAACACTCCACCCCAACGCGCACATTACGCGCGCTGGGGACCCCGGCTGGTCCGATGGAGGCGCCACGCGCCTCGACAACCTCGTGCTGCTGTGCCGACGCCATCATCGTGCCGTGCACGAAGGCGGATTCGCAGTCATTCGTGGCTTCGACGGTGTGCTGACCTTCCTTCGGCCGGATGGGGCGCCCCTGAAGGCCGCCCCGGCTGCCCCGCCCTACCAGCCAGAGCCGCATGACGCGGCGCCACTCGTCACCGGGAAACTGCCCACCTGGGATGGCACGCGCTTCGACCTGCCGTGGGCGATCGACGTCATCCGATTCAACACAGCGGTTCTGGCACACGGCATGCACCAGAGCCCCGCCGCCGAAGGCGCGGCGGGCGCCGGCCGGTGTGAGTGCCCCAGAGCGGTGTGACCCTCGTTCGTCGTGTGAGTTGAGCGCGCAGACGTCGCAATCGCCGTCGGCAATCAGTCCCCAAAGCGAGGCCACGGCGCGGGGGACGTTTCGACGGAAACGTCGCCGGAGCTTGCGGTTCTGAACGGGCTGTGGTCCACGCCCTCGGCTTTGGTCTCGTCGACGGGTGATCGCGCCGGCTGAGAAGATGAGGGTCCGGGTCCGGACAGCCCCACTGCCGCCGCCGGAGCTTCGCTGCATTGGACATCGGCCCATGGTGCCAACGTCGAACACCAGGGGGAACGCTGAAGAGTCAATAGACATGCGGCTTCCCGCCGTGTTTACCCCTCAATTCACCCACTCGATCTCTCTTCCGCGTGACGAACGCGGATCGCCTCGAGAGTCGAGTACTCGCCCAGACCCACGTCGAGTTCTGAGCACCGGCCGGCGCCGAGTCCACTCGGATCAACCCCTTCGATGAGCCGACGTAGCCGTGCCCGGCCGCCACGGCCAATGTCCCGTGCGAATCCAGCCCCCTTTTCGATCCCGTCCCCACGCCGTCTCGCCCCTATAATCCAGCTCGTATTCACCAGTCAGAAAGGACGCCGGAATGGATCCGACCAGACGCAATATTCTGAAGACCGGCGCCGCGGCAACGGCGATGGCCGCGGCCACTCGCGTGTTTGCCCAGCCGCCGCCGCCGGGAACCGCCGCCATGTCCTTCTACGAAAAGGGGGCTGTTCGCATCCGCTATGAGCAGACCGGGTCCGGCTTCCCGCTGTTGCTCATTGCCGGCGGCGGACTGAACTCGACGATCGCCGGCTTGACCAATCCGTTCGACGCCGTTGGGGAGTTCAAGGGCGAGTACCGCTGCATTGCGGCGGACCTGCGCCATGCCAACGCCGGCCAGTCGTCGGGCCCGCTCGAGATCGACCGGCCGTGGGATGCCTTCACCGACGACCATCTCGGGGTGATGGATCACCTGGGCATCGACAAGTTCCTGGTGATGGGCTTCTGCATTGGCGGTCCCTTCATCTGGAACCTGTTGAAGCGGGCGCCGAATCGCGTCGTCGCGGCCGTGCTGGCGCAGCCGAGCGGCTGGCGTCCGGAGATGCCGACGCTCAACTACGACACCAACATGGCCGGCTGGGGTCCGGCGTTCGTCAAGCGCCGGCCTGAGATCACGATGGAGATGGTCGACAAGTTTCTGACCAAGATGTACCGCAACAATCCCGACTTCGTGATTACCGTGACCCGCGATTTCGTGCGCCAGTGCCAGACGCCCGTGCTCATCCTGCCTGACGACGTCCCGGCCCATCCGTACGCCGTCGCCATGGAGGCCGCGATGCTGGCGCCGAAGGCCGAATTGAGCATGTACCCATGGAAGGAACCCAAGGAGCTGATCCCGCTGGCGGTGCGCCAGATACGCTCGTTCCTCCGGGCGCACCGGCCTGCCAGCGCGTAGGTGGCGGGCATGCACGACGGGTCCGGATGGTGGATGACATGAAGCGCGTCAGCATTCGTTACTGCAAGGTGTGAAACTACCTGCCCCGCGCGGCCCGTGTGGCGGCGCTCATCAAAGCTGAGACCGGGATTGAACCCGAGCTCGTTGTGGGTGGTCGCGGTGAGTTCACCGTGTGGGTCGGCGAGGAGACCGTAGCGAAGAAGAATGCCAGCGGGTTCCCGGTGGAAGAGGACGTCGTGCGGGCGGTTCGACGGACGCTGGCCTCGAGCCCTGGGCAGTAGGCCCCGGCAGACCCCCGGGACAACGCTGGCATTGGCGGCGGGTGCGGCATTGTGGAATCTGCAAGTTGCGGAATCCAAAAGGACCGTGGCACCGGTCGCGGTCACCGCACGAAGGCGCAGCGCCGAGTCAGACGCGTTCAGCGCCGGGCAGGCGGGCCAGCCCGCGGTCGAATGTGCCAAGGGGCAGATGGCCGGCCTTCCGCGTCACCTCCAGGATGAGGCAGTCCGAGAACCCCACCGACGGGCGGCGGCGAAAGAGCTCGAGCGCGTTGGCGACCACGTCGCCGTCTTGCACCGTCAGGTGCTGATGGTTGAGCAGCATCTCCACCGCCACCGCGATGTCGCTGGGGGTACGGTCGTAGACAGCGGCCAGCACCCACATCGCCTCGGCCAACGCCAGGTGCGACACCCAGGCGCCCCCAGCCACGAACGACTCGGCGGCGGTGACTTGCGCAGGCGCATCACGAGTCAGCAGCCGCACGAGCACGTTGGTGTCAACGGCGCGCATGGCGCTTCTGGATGGAGCGCCGCACGCCGTCTTTCAGTTCGGCCAACGAGCGCGGCCGGGGCGGGGTGGCAAACACGGAATGATGCACGTCGCTCGAGGAATAGCGGCCGGCCCGGCGCACGACAATCTGCTCACCGTCGGCATCCCACTCGATGACGGAGCCCGGACCCAGGCCGAGCTTGCGGCGCACCGCGGCCGGCACCGAGATCTGACCTTGGGCGGTGAGCTTGGATTGCGCAATGGCCATGGCCGCATATTACCACGGTAATGAGCCGACGTTCTCGACCACGAAACAGAAAAAGGGCGCCCACACCGCGTGTGGACGCCCCCATGTCGTCGGCGTGTCGATCGGGTCGAGGCCGGGCCCGGTGGGGCTACTGGCGCTCGCGCTCCATCGTCGTCGCGCCGGCCTTGCGCTTGTCGACTTCGGCCTTGTACTCGTCGTCCTTCAGGTAGACGATGTTGATCCAGGCGTGGGCCATCTCATCCACCGTGCGGTCGCCCCAACCGACCCACTGGTTCGGGTCGGGATTGGTCTTCTTGGCGATGGTGTTGTCGTGCCACGCGGTGACCTTGAGCAGGGTGCCCTTGGGCTGGAGCAGGGCCAAGTCGTCGGCGTAGACGAAGGTGGTCATCCACTGGAAGTTGAAGTCGCTCACGTTGCTCAACACCTGGCGCTGGCCGGTGGGCAGCACGGCTTCCACCATCATCGCCTTGCCACGAAGGTGCATGTGCGGCTGGAAGCTC
>JANNEJ010000363.1:0-3134 GCA_031378585.1 Acidobacteriota bacterium
GTCGGACGCCTGGTTCGCCAAGGCCTAGTGAGAACGCCAGCCGAGAGCGCCCCCCGCCACGGGGTATCAAGGGAAGTGCCCCGGCTGGTGACACGCCATCGGGCAGGTTCTGGATGTCTGCCGGCCTATTGATGCAGGAACACGGCGCCGCTCAACGGCGCGTAGAAGGGAAATGGAGCGCAGCTCGCGGTGTCGCCCGACGCGTCGCCCCGGTTCCAGGTCACCGGCATGTCGAAACTCGAGTCGTTGCGCGAACGACTGGCCCGGGCGGTGAGCATCCACCTGCGCACCGGCACCCATTCGCGATCGACGATCGAAGCGCTCTGGGACGTGCTCGCCCAGCATCAGGGCGACCGGCCCGTGGTGGTCGAGGTGGATGTCGAACAGGCCACTCGCACGCTGCGCGTGCGCGCCGACGTGACGACCCAGGTCCGGGTACGGCCGTCCGAGCAATTGATCCTGGCCGTGGAGCGCCTGTGCGGCGCGGGCTCGGTTGTGCTGCAATAGACGGGACTCATGGCTGACCTCCTCGACTTCGAAGAACCGATCGGCGTCCTGCAGAAGGAGATCGAGGCGCTGTCGATGTTGCCCTCGACCCTCGACCGGCAGCGCGACATCGCGCGGCTCCACGCACGGATCGTCGAAATCCGTCAGGCGCTGTATGCCCACCTCACGCCGTGGCAGCGCGTGCTGGTGGCGCGGCATCCTGCCCGGCCAACGACCCTCGACTACGTCGAACAGATCTTCACCGATTTTGTCGAGATCCGCGGCGACCGGCGTTTTGCCGATGACCACGCCATCGTGGCGGGACCGGCGTCGTTCCACGGCGCACCGGTGATGGTGGTGGGGCACCAGAAGGGCAGCGACACGAAGCAGAAGATCTACCGCAACTTCGGCTACGCGCGGCCCGAGGGGTACCGCAAGGCGTTGCGGGCGATGCAGTTGGCCGAGAAATTCGGCCGCCCGGTCGTGTGTTTCGTGGACACGCCGGCCGCCTATCCCGGCATCGAATCGGAAGAACGGGGCGTGGCCGAGGCCATTGCCGTGAATCTGCGCGAAATGGCGGTGCTCGACGTGCCGATTATCGTGATCGTTCACGGCGAGGGCGGCAGCGGCGGCGCGCTCGGGATCGCCGTGGGTGACCGCATCCTCATGCACGAGTTCGCCATCTACAGCGTGATTCCGCCCGAGGGCTGCGCGGCGCTGCTGTGGCGCGACACGAACCGGAAGATCCAGGCCGCCGAGGCCCTGAAGATCACGGCCCCCGACCTGCTCGGGCTCGGCATCATCGACGAAATCGTGCCTGAGCCAATCGGCGGCGCGCACTGCGATCCGGTGGCCGCGGGCGCCGCGCTCGACGCCGCCATCGGACGCGCGCTCGCCGAGGTCGGCGCGCTCGGTTCCGACGCGCGCCTCGACCAGCGGTATGCCAAGTTCCGTCGCATGGGCCAGGTCGGCCTCATCGAGGCCTGACGAGGTGGCCCCACCGCTCGTGTGGAAGGTGCGTCCCTGCGACGACGCCCACGTCACCAGGCTCCAGAAGGAACTCGGGATGTCGCCGGTCATCGCGCGCCTCCTCGCTATACGGGGGCACGGCGAACCGGAACAGGCCGCCCGCTTTCTGAAGCCCTCGTTGACCCACCTCCTCGACCCGTGGCTGCTGACCGATCTCGGCAAGGCCGTGGAGCGGCTGCTGGCCGCCACCGCGCGGGGCGAGCGCATCGTCGTGCACGGCGACTACGACGTCGACGGCGTGACCTCGACGGTCATCCTGCGGCGGGCACTGGAACTCATGGGCGCTAATGTGACGCATTTCATCCCGGAGCGCCTTCGCGACGGCTATGGCCTGCAGCCCGCCACGATCGACCGGTTGCACGCCGAGGGCGCGAACGTGATCGTGTCGGTCGATTGCGGCATTCGCGCGCCCGAGGCCGCGCGCCGGGCGACGGAGCTGGGCATCGACCTCATCATCACCGACCATCACGAACCCGACGTGGAGCTGCCGCAGGCGCACGCGGTCGTGAATCCCAAACGACACGACTGTCCGTATCCCGACAAGAACCTCGCCGGGGTGGGTGTGGCGTTGAAGCTCGTACAGGGGCTCTGCCAGAAGACCGGTCACGAGAACTGGCTGAGCGCCTTCGTCAAGATCGCCGCCATCGGCACGCTGGCCGACGTGGTGCCGCTCATCGGCGAGAACCGCGTCATCGCCAAGCTGGGACTCGAGCAGCTCTCGAAAGGGCCACACAAGGTCGGGCTGCGCGCCCTGCTCGACGTGTCGGGCCTGGCGGGAAAGACCATCGACAGCTACCACATCGCGTTCATGGTGGCCCCGCGCGTGAACGCCGCCGGGCGCATGTCCACGGCCGACATCGCGACGCGCCTGCTCCTGGCGTCTGACGAGAGCCTTGCCGCCGAAGCGACGGCGCTGGCCCAGCAGCTCGATGCCGAGAACACGCGGCGCCGTGCCGAAGAGGCCGACATCGTCGCGGCGGCGCGCAAGGCCGTGGAGACCGACCCCGACGTGGGTGCCCACACCGTGCTGGTCGTGGGCGGCGAAGGCTGGCACCGCGGCGTCATCGGCATCGTCGCCTCGAAGCTCGTGGACGCGTTCTACCGTCCGGCGATCGTGCTCTCCATCGAGGACGGCCTGGCGCACGGCTCGTGCCGCAGCATCCCCGGCTTCGACGTGCTCGCCGCGCTGGAGTCGTGCGCGCCGCTGCTGCAGCGATTCGGCGGGCACAAGCAGGCGGCGGGGCTGACCCTCGAGGCGTCCCGCATCCCTGAGTTCCGCCGCGCCGTCAACGACTATGCGCACGCGCACCTCGGTCCCGATGATCTGCGCCCCAATCTGCACCTCGACGGCCCGCTCGATTTCGATGGCATCACCCCGTCGTTCATGGCGGACCTCGTGTCGATGGCGCCCTTCGGCCTGGGCAATCCCAAGCCGCTCTTCACGACGGGCCCGGTGGAGGTCGTCGATGGGCCACGCCGTCTGAAAGAGCGCCACCTGAAGATGTCGCTGCGGCAGCGGGGCCGTACTTTCAGGGCGATTGCCTGGAACAGCGTCGACAAGGAACCCGTGATCGCGGACACCCGCGGGGGCCTCCTCGAGGTGGCCTACGCCCTCGAAC
>JANNEJ010000386.1:0-6954 GCA_031378585.1 Acidobacteriota bacterium
GGCGCAGCGCCTCCTGCTTGCCCATCTGCGCGGGCGCCATCGCCCCGCTGGCTTCGCCGGGCCCCGCCAGCGCCGAGCCGTCGGTTGCGCCCAGCTGATCCTCGGGCGAGCCCCTGACGATCTTGCTGAACTCGTCGGTGAGCAAGTCGGGCTTCACCGCCTCGAACTGCCGCGAGATGGCGATGAGGACGTTCCTCAGCGAGGGCGTCTTGAGCATGCCGACGATGAGATGGCCGGTGCGCACCCGCGACTCGCCGAACAGCAACGTGCCAAAGACCCAGCCGCGTTCGACCGCGCTCTCGACATGCGACGACAGGTCGGAAATCGACGTGGCGCCCCGTGGCAAGCGGTCGAGCGCGTCGGTCATGTCCTTGGCCAGCCTCGAGGCGTCGATCTCGAAGTGGCGCACGATGCGATGCACGTCCGAGTCGGGCGTCTGCAGGATCTGCTGCAGCCAGTGCACGAGTTCCACGTACGGGTTCCCGCGCAGTTTGCAGAAGACGGTGGCCCCTTCGATGGCCTTATAAGCCAGGCTGTTCAACTTGCCGAACAGCGCCGTGCGGCTGATGTCGCTCATGGGATGGCTACTCCGGGCGGCGCGGCAAACGTCTCGGCATGCAGGCACAGTTCGCCCGCGTCATGGCTGGCTCGGCGCGCCCCGAGCCACGAGGTCCAACCCAGTCGGCCGGCCGACCCAAGCACCAGCGAGGGCACCTGGTTCGACTTGAGCCGCAATCGCAGATCCCAGTCGTGCTCGAAGCCGAAGTAGAACCGCACCCAGTCGACCAGTTGCTGCAACGGCCGTCGGCCCGGAAGGAACTGTTCGTATTCCGACAGCGTCAGCGGGCCCAGTGCCACACGGAACTTGTGTTGGCGATCCCAGACTCGACCACCGAGCACGGCGCCAGCGCCGAGCACGGCGCCGGGGCGTCCTACGTAGGTGCGCTCGCGGGGCCCCAGCACCATCCAGTGCCCGACGTATTCCTCGATCTCGACCGGCACCCGGAAGAAGTGCCGCAGGATGTCGGCGAGGCCTGCAGCGTTACGCACCTGCCGCACGAGTGCCCCGACGTGGAACAGCTTGGCCGCGTCGGGCACGGTATCGCGGTTGCGCAGCAGCGGCGGGGCGATGCCCACCAGCGCCCCGATGTACCCGGTGAAGCGATCGCTGGCTGGACGATCCCGATTGACGTGCGGTTGCGCCTGCGCCCACGCCCGGTAGAAGAGCGCGGTAAAGCGATGATGCAACAAGTCCAGGAACCGGCTGGTTGCCGGGTCGCCGGCGTTGCGCAGGCGGTCGCGCACGTGCTCGGTGATATGGAGTGGCAGCGGGCCGTTGGGCCCAAGCAGGCCAAAGAGCCGCACGTGCAGCCGCGGCGGACGTCCGTCGCGCCCGGGGTAGAGGGCAGCCAGTGGCGCAGGCGCAAACGACAGGTCGGGATCCTGGCCGAGCCGTACGGCTTCATCCACGGGTCGGAGCGCTTCACCCCACCGCGGCTTCTCGTCGTACAGGCACTCGAGTCGCCGCAGCGTCTGGTAGAAATCAAACGCGTGCGGCGCCTCAGCCAGTGCGGCCAGGAACGCTAGAGCGTCGGTCTCTCGCCCCACCGCGGCTCCCATCGATACACTTCGCCCCGTGACTCGGAGCGTAGCACCGTCTCGACAAACGAGTTGAGTGACACATGGCGCGTCAGGTAGTGGTGCAGGACGGCGCCGAGCTGAAAGGCGCTGCCGCCTTCGAAGGCCAGGTCGTCGACGCCGAGCGTCACTTCGAGTCCACGGCCAAAGGCGAGGGGACCCGGTCCTCGCAGGCGGCGGACGACCGGGCCGACTCCCACCGTGCGGATGCCCTCCATCTGCCGCTTCGCGCCCGCATCCGCGCTCGACGCATAGAGCTCGAGCAGATCGCGCAACGCGGCCGCCCCTTCCTGGGGCGTCGTGTTCACGAGCGACAGATAGTTGAGCGACAGGTGGCTGATGGCGCGCCACGCCACCGCGCCGTCAACCAGTGGAGCATAGGGCCGGCTGGGGCCGGCCACCGCGCGCACGCTGACGACCGGGGCCGCGATGTCCAGCGAGAAGTCGGTAGACCCAAGTCCAAGCGGCATCTGCAGGACCAGGTCCCGGTTGGTGCACAGGGTCTGCAGGGAGAGCTGACGCAGGTCGGCGCTGAAGGGTGCCTGCGCCGAATCGACCAGCGACAGGAACACTTCCGAGCCGATGTAGCTCGATCGCGAGCCACGGCGCTTCTGCGTCGACGAGACAAGACGGGGCTCGCGGCGCGTGGTGAAGTAGGCGGCGTGGTCGGTCAGCTCGAACGTGCTGTAGGCCGAATAGAACGGCAGGAAGTCCTGCTGGGTGTCGCTGCCCACGCCGTGGCCCACCACCTCGGTGACTTCGTACACCTCGAAGTCGAGCGGCCGTGTCCGATCGACGACGACGTGATATTCGTGGGCGCTGTCGGACACGTGAATCCGGTCCGCGCGCTTGGGGAACAAGTTGATCGCGGGCGTGCAGTGAAGCGCCAGATTCGAAGCGTCGACGACGCTTTCAAGTGTCGGCTCCGCCCGGCCAAACAGCAGCACCACTTCGATCTCATCGGTCGACGCCCGCTTGATTGCCGGGGCCAACCCGCCGATCTCAACGAAGCGGTAGCGCTGCGGAAAGGCGAAATACTCCTGCAGCAGCCGGTAGCCCTGAAACGAGCGGGGCGTGCGCGGCAGCAACGCCTCCTCATTGGCATAGCCAACGGGCTGCACGCTCGAGGCAGGCAGGAACTCGTGCCACCGCGGCGTGGCCTTCATCGGGAGCACGAGGGCGCCGAGGCACGCCCCCAGACTCAGCTCGCACAGGCGATTGGCCACTTCTTCGCGGCCCGCCAGGTAGATCGTCAGACGGTCGAGCGCAATTTGCGCAAACTTCAGACCGGCCGTGGTCTTGAGCCGTATTCGCAGGCCACCTTTGATCCGCTGCGCAACCTGCAAGGTGTTGAGCGGCAGGTCTGGCGCAAATGAAAAATAGGTTGCCGACGCGATTTCCACGGGCCAGAGGGTGACGTCGTGCGCGGTGCGAAACTCGCTGGCAGTCAGGTCGACGCCCCCCAGCACACCGAGCATCGCGGTGCCGCGGGGCACCCGTCGCGTGCCCGACGCCAGGTTCGGCTCCTTCGGGTCGGGCGTGAGCTGCGCCACGAGCATCGACGGGGTCGGCGCCAGGTAGTGCGGATGCACGATCTCGAGCAGGGCTTGCGTGAACCGCGGAAACTCTGCGTCCAGCTTGAGCTGCACGCGCGCTGCCAGGAAGCCCACGCCCTCAATCAGGCGCTCCACGTAGGGATCGGCGACCTCGATACCGCTCATCCCCAGCCGGGCCGCGATCTTCGGAAACTCCTGGGCGAACTCCGCGCCCATCTCGTGCAGGTGCTGGAGTTCGAGGTTGTAGTAGCGAAGCAGCCGGGGGTCCATGTCAGACGACTCGCGACCGCATCAGGTCGGCGATCTCGACCTTGCCGGTTTCGAGATCGATCTCGGTGCGCACCAGCAGCTCGAGCGGCACCGGCTGGGCCCAGAGCTGGCCGCGAATCTGCACGCCCACGATGTTGTAGTGTTCGTGTGGCGATGCCTGCTTGACGGCCTTGACCTCGAGCGTCGCAGGAAGGATGCGCGGCTCGTAGTCGAGAATCGCCTGGCGGACGACGCGCTCCAGGTCGGCCACGTCGAGCGACGACAACGGTTTGCCCGAAAGCGCCGGCAAGCCGTAGTTCACGACCGACCGGCGGGCGAACGGCTCGTGGGTCAGCGACTGGCTCGACTCGAGACGCGTGCAGTTGAACAGCCACGCCAAGTCGCGAAGCACGGCTTCCCGCAAGCGCGTCTTCGACATCACGCGCCGCTCGCGTGATTCCACCTGGCGGTCGGGCTCCTCGTCGATGAGGCGATCGAGCAGCGCCGGCTGAAGGCGTTCCTGGGGCGTGAGCTCAGGCACCGGGGGCTCCCGGGGCCACAACGGTGTCGGCGGTTTGTTCGCCAATCGTAATGGAGCGCACGTCCATCAGTGAGAAATCGCCAGCGCTGGTCGTGAACACCCGCTGACCGAGGCCGGTGAAGAACTCTGGCGGCCGCTCGGTCCACTCGGTCATCCTCGCCAGCCGAAGGCGCGGGTCTTCGACGCGCTCGGTGCCAGGGTACCGGGTCGGCACCACGCCCACCGCTTCGCCACCGTTAGAGAACTGCAGGTGGGCCGGCGTCCAGACCACATCGCGCAGGTCGGCCGGCGCTTCGAAGTCGACACGCGACAACCGGGCAAACGGCACCCAGTAGTAGCGACCGTTGATCACCGCTTCGAGTACCGGTCCCAGACGCATGTCGGCGTCGGCGATCCAATCGAAGGCCTGGCCGTCGATGGCACCGGTGGAGGCGGGCGCCGCATCGAACGCGCGCGTCCGCAGGTCCTGCGCCTCGGCGGCGCGCGCCGTGTCGGCCACGAGCAATGCCTCGATGAGCAGCGCCAGCCACTGCTCCGGCTCCCCGAAGATCACCGGCGAGCGCTTGCCGGCGAACACCTCGGCACGCAGCCGCTCACACAGGATGGCCTCGCGGTACATCTGGGCCATCGCCAGCGCGCCTGCATCGAGTTCGGCGGCGAGATTCAACTGGGTCGCGGCCCGCGCCCAGTCGCCCTGCACAGACAACAACTGGAAGAGGAACACGCGCAGCGCGGCCTTCTCAGGCGTCTTCCGAATCTGTTCTTGAAGGCTCGTGAGCGCCGTGGCGAGATCGCCCTCGCGCACGGCCTGTTCGGCGGCGTGGACAGACATGCGAGAGGCCTCCAAGACACATCACGAGTACGACACTCATTCGGCGGGCGAGGCCGTGTCGGTTTCGAACACAACGGCGCCCCCGCCCTTCGCGCCCTTCGATGACTGCGGCGTGTAGGTCACCTTGACTTTGTCGAACGCGAGAGTGACCCGTTCGACCAGCTCCGACAACTCGCTCTCGTCGCGGATGGAGGTGATCCGGACATTGCTCATGTCGATCGAGAAATACTCGAGCGGCGTCTGCCCGGCCTTGCGCACCGTCAGCTTCGCGGTTGCCGACACCTTGTTGTGGCGCACGAACCCCATCAGCGTCGCCGAGCTCTGATCGACATGCTTGACGATTTCGAGTTCGCTGATCTTCACTCGCGCCTTGGCCTGACCTTGGGGCATGGTCCTGGGCGACTCCATGCCCCAGGACCATGACACCACTTCGATCTCGCCCTTGTGATCCGCGTCACCGGCTTCACCCGTGACGTCTTGCATCTTGAGAAACATGTCGGCAATGGCCACAAGGTCACCCGCGCGAAACGACGGTGATGGGTCGGTAAGGTGGGCGCTATACCTTGATGTTCTTCGAGAAGTTGTACTTCTGCTTCACGTCGCCGCCGAGGGTGCCGTCCGCCTTCTGCTCCTTGTAAATCATCTCGAGCGCGGCGACGTTCAGGCTGAGCTGCTCAGTGGGCACGACCTCGCCCGCTCCGCTGCCACCCAGCTGGTACGAGCTCACCAGCACTTCCTCCATCGTGATCTTGAAGTACTCCACCTGTTTGCCGCCGGCCTTGCGGCCGACCATCTCGGCCTTCTTGAAGTGCTGGCCAGTGGCACAGGCGATGAAGAGCACCGGGGAACTCTTGTCGACCTTCTTGACGAAGTGGAAATCCTGCGGAACCGCTTTGCCGGCGCCCTGGCCAGAGCCGTGGCCTGCCGAGCCCGCATTGCTCACTCCCCAGCTGTATGACTCCAGCTCGATCCATCCCTTGTATTTGTCGTCGGTCGATTCGCTCTCGACCCCATCAATCTTCAGAAAATAGTCGACCTGTGCCATATGACGTCTCCTTCACCCTGCGCCAGAACTACATTGACCGAGCTGCGGCCCTTTCAACATACGCGACGGGCCGCCCTGAATTCCCTCGTGCCTAGCCCGCCTTTGCGGAGGGCAGCTTCGACACCAGTCGAAGCGAAACCGTCAAGCCCTCGAGCTGGTAGTGCGGACGCAGGTAGAACTTCGACGAGTAATAGCCGGGATTGCCCTCGACCTCCTCGACGACCACTTCGGCGGCCGCCAGCGGCTTCTGCGCCTTGGTCGTCTCCGAGGAGTTGGCCGGGTCTCCATCGACGTAGTTCATGATCCAGTTGTTGAGCCAGCGGTGCATGTCGTCGCGCTCCTTGAAGGAGCCGATCTTGTCGCGCACGATGCACTTCAGATAGTGCGCAAAGCGGCAGCAGGCAAACATGTACGGCAGTCGCGCTGCCAGATTGGCATTCGCGGTGGCGTCAGGGTCGTCGTACTCCGCGGGCTTGTTCAGCGACTGGGCCCCAATGAACGCCGCGAAATCCGAGTTCTTCCGGTGGATGAGCGGCATCAGGCCCGACTTGGCCAACTCGGCCTCTCGCCGGTCGCTGATGGCAATTTCGGTCGGGCACTTCATGTCGACCCCGCCGTCGTCAGTCGGGAAGGTGTGCACCGGCAGCCCTTCCACGGCGCCGCCCGATTCGATGCCGCGGATCCGGGAACACCAGCCATACAGCTTGAACGACTTGTTGATGTTGGTCGCCATCGCATAGGCCGAGTTGGCCCAGGTGTACTTCGTGTGGTCGGCTGAGCCGGTGTCTTCCTCGAAGTCGAACGCTTCGACGGGGTCCGACTTGGCGCCGTAGGGCAACCTCGCCAGAAAGCGCGGCATCGCGAGACCCAGGTACTTGGCGTCGTCCGATTCGCGGAGCGACCGCCACGCCGCGTAGTCGGGCGTGCTGAAAATCTTGGTCAGGTCGCGGGGATTGGCCAGCTCCTGCCACGACCCCATCTGCATGAGTGTCGGACTGGCGCCGGTAATGAAGGGGCAATGGGCCGCCGCCGCGGTCTTGGCCATCTCGGTCAGGAGTTCCACATCGGGAGGGCTCTGATCGAAGTGGTAGTC
>JANNEJ010000910.1:0-2302 GCA_031378585.1 Acidobacteriota bacterium
TCGCACGGCATGGTTGCTCGCGGCGATGCTGACGGCGCACGCAACCGCGGGGGAGGCGCGAGGCGCGGGTCCACAAGTGCCCACGCAGCCGCCCACAGCAGGCGCCGTGACGTCGACGGCGCCAGGCTACGTAGGCTCGGCCTCGTGTAAGACCTGTCATACCGAGGTCTACACCCGCTGGGCGAAGACCCGGATGGCCAACGTGGTGCGCGACCCGCGTGAGCATCCCGACGCGATCATCCCCGACCTGTCGGTGGCGAACCCGCTTCTCACCTTCAGCAAGAACGACGTGGCGCTCGTCTACGGCAGCAAGTGGAAGCAGCGCTACTTCACGAAGGTTGGCGACGACTACTTCCCCTTCCCCGCGCAGTGGGACGTGACCAACAAGGTGTGGCGGCCGTACGTCGCGCAGCCCAACACCGAGTGGTGGCTGCCCCACTACTCGCCCGAGACGGTGAAACGGCCCACCGGGCCGCTCTGCGACGGTTGCCACTCGGTGAACTACGACATCCAGAAGAAGACCTTCCAGGAATGGAACGTGGGCTGCGAGAAATGCCACGGGCCTGGCGCCGAGCACGTGCGGCTGACGACGCGCGCGTCGATCGTGAACCCGGCGCGGCTCGACACGGTGAAGGCCGTGGATGTGTGCGTGCAGTGTCACTCGCAAGGCAAGCCCCTGACCAATCCCATGGCGGGCGCGTACTACGACTGGCCGGTGGGCTTCCACGTGGGCCGCGACCTGAAGGACTACTGGGAGCTCGAGGAGCACAAGCTCGGCGACACGACGTTCACGCACTTTGGCGACGGCACGTCGCACAAGAACCGGATGCAGGGGAACGACTACGTGCAGAGCCGCATGTACCTGCGCGGCGTCACGTGCGCGAGCTGCCACGACACGCACGGCACGGCCAATAACGCCGACCTCCGAAAGCCGGCACAGCAGATGTGCCTGACCTGCCACGGGCCGAAGTCGCCCAATGGCCCGCACGAGGCCACGCTCGAGGCGCACACGCACCACGCGGTCGGCAGTACTGGCAGCGAGTGCATCGGCTGCCACATGCCGAAGACGTCAGTGACCATCGCCAACGTGAACGTGCGCAGCCACACCTTCAAGTTCGTCACGCCGTCTACGACCGACCAGTTCAAGGTGCCCAACCCGTGCCTGGACTGCCACAAGGACAAGGACACCAAGTGGGCGCGCGAATCGATGCGCGGATGGGGTCTGTCGCCCTGGCGCGTGCAGTAGATCTCGCGGCGGACGCAGGCAACGAAGATCGGTGCGACCGGCACCGAAGGTGATGGTCATGATGCAGCTGATTACGTGGACGGCAACGGGACTGGGTGTGGGATGGCTCGTGCGCACCGCCATGCGCAGCCGCCGCGAGTTCGGCCTGATCGGCGATCTCACCACCGGCTGGCTCGGCGGCGTCGTGGGCGGCTGGCTGTTCCGGCGGCTCGGCGTGGTAGGGCCAGACGAGGCGGCCGTGCACGTGGTTGCGGCGCTCGTGGGTGCTTCGGCGCTGCTACTGGCCGTGCGCACCCTGCGCCGCGCCACCTCGGTGGCCCGGGTGGTGGCCCCGTCTAATGTGATCCCACCGCTCGTCGACCTCGACGAACACATTCGCGGGCTCGGCGAACTGGAGCGCCGCATCATCCGCTCGCTGCTGAGCAAGGCGCCGGTCTCGACCGATCCGAATCAGGCGTTCGAAGCGCAAGCCACCTTCGGCGAGCGCGTGGCCGACAAGGTGGCGCTCTTCGGCGGCAGCTGGACGTTCATCGGCCTGTTCTTCATCGCCATGTTCAGCTGGATGACGATGAACCAGGAGATGGCGCGGGCGTTCGATCCCTATCCCTACATCCTGTTGAATCTCATCCTGTCGTGCCTGGCGTCGCTGCAGGCGCCGATCATCATGATGAGCCAGAACCGACTGTCGGCCAAAGACCGTTCCGACGCGAAGAACGACTACGAGGTGAACGTGCGGGCCGAGCTGCAGATCCGCGGCCTGCACGAGAAGCTCGACTCGATGCGCGAAGAGGAACTGGTGCGGCTGACGCGCGTGGTGGAGCTGCAGCAGCGGGCGCTCGACGCGCTACGGCTGCGATTGGATGACCAGGGGGGGCCGGCGGCGGGCGTGTCGCCTATTTGAGGATCGATTCGACCAGTCGATCGTACTCCCCACCGAAATGATGGCCGGGTGCTGCTGACACCGGGCGCACCTGCGGGTTGGCAGCAGCGCACGACGCGGCCGGCTCGTCCTGGGGCGTCACACACGCCGTCGACACCATCAGTCGCTCGATCTCT